>JBMTCD010000115.1:0-11647 GCA_049430545.1 Luteolibacter sp. | reverse complement strand
ACGGTGAATTCCGGATGCGTCTCAATGATTTGCGGGCTGGCAAATTGGTCTTCGAATGCAGGGAAAAACGTGTCGCCCTCGTGGCGCGCGGTGAGGTGGCTGACGAGCAGTTCATGCGTTTGCGGCAGGAAAGCGGCGTAGATTTCCGCACCTCCGATGATGAAAACCGTGCCGTCGAGACCCGTTAGACCGTCCAGATTCTCAGGCCGTCGGATGACCTCCACGCCGGGCGCGGACCACTCCGGATCCCGGGTGAGCACGATGTTGCGGCGTTTTGGCAAGGGACGGCCGATCGATTCGGGGGTCTTGCGGCCCATCACGACGGTATGGCCGGTGGTCACGCGCTTGAAGAACGCCAGATCGGCCGGCAGCTGCCATGGCAGGCCGCCAGCGCGCCCGATCACGCGTTCGGGGGTCATGGCGACGATGGCGCAGAGTTTCAGACTCACGGGAATGCGTCCGGGCTGGCGGTCAGCCGCGCGCCTCCATCGGAGTGTAGTTGCGCAGCGTGGAGCCGGTGTAGATCTGGCGCGGGCGCGAGATGCGGCTGTTGGGGTCCTCCATGACCTCCTTGTAGTTGGCGATCCAGCCGGGCATGCGGCCGATGGCGAACATGACGGTGAACATCTCGAGCGGGATGCCGATGGCGCGCATGATGATGCCGCTGTAGAAATCCACGTTCGGGTAGAGCTTGCGGGAAACGAAGTAGTCGTCCTTGAGGGCGGTTTCCTCGAGCTTCTTGGCGATGTCGAGCAGCGGGTCGGACTTGTGGAGCTGGTTCAGCACCTTGTCGCACTGTTCCTTGATGATGAGTGCGCGGGGGTCGAAGTTCTTGTACACGCGGTGACCGAAGCCCATCAGGCGGCGGTCGGTGGTCTTGTCCTTGACGGCTGCGAGGAATTTCGAGCCGTCGTCGCCTTCGTCGTGGATTTGTTCGAGCATTTCGAGCACCGCTTGGTTGGCACCGCCGTGGAGGGGGCCCCACAGGGCGCAGACGCCGGCCGAGGCGGAGGCGAAGAGGTTTGCACGGCTGGAGGCGACCATCCGCACGGTGGAGGTGGAGCAGTTCTGTTCGTGATCGGCGTGGAGCAGGAAAATCAAATCGAGCGCGCGGATCAGCTCCGGCTTGAGTTCGTAGTCCTCGGAAGGATGCGAGAACATCATATGGAGGAAATTCGCCGTGTATTTCAGGCTCTTCTTGGGATAGATCACCGGCAGGCCCTGGGCCTTGCGGTGGGAGAATGCGGCGATGGTGCGCACTTGCGACATCAGCCGTGCGGCGTGGAAGGGGAAGCGTTCCTCGCGTTTGTGGATGATGTTGGGATGATACGAGGAGGCGGCGTTGATCATTGCCGAGAGAATCGCCATGGGGTGGGCGGTGGGCGGAAAGCTCTCGAAATGGAAGCGCATTCCTTCGTGCAGCATCTGGTTCTCGGTGAGCGAGGACGAGAACTCCTCGAGCTGCGCTTGGTCCGGCAGTTCGCCGTAGATCAGGAGGTAAGCCGTTTCGATGAAATTGCTTTTTTCGGCGAGTTCGGCAATGTCATAGCCGCGGTAACGCAGGATGCCCTTTTCGCCATCGATGAAGGTGATGGCGCTCTCGCAGGAGCCGGTGTTGCCGTAGCCCGGGTCCAGGGTGATGGCGCCGGTTTCTTTGCGCAGGTTGGTGACATCGATTCCCACTTCATTCTCAGAGCCCACCACGGTCGGGAGGGTGAGCGTCTTGCCATCCAGTTTGAGTTCGGCGTTTCCAGTCATGTGCGGGGAGGGTAAGCAGCAAGTTTCAGGTTGCGCCAGTGCGGATTGAACGAATTTCCGGCGCTTGGGTCATTCGGCGGTGTCGGGGTAGGAGCCGAGAAGTTTGACCATCGAGCAATGGCGGTCCAGCTCCGCGAGTGCCTGCGCCACCTGCGGGTCCTCGCAATGGCCGGCGAGATCGACGTAGAAAACGTATTCCCAATCGCGGCGCTTCGACGGGCGCGACTCGATTTTGGACATGTTGATATGACAGTGGTCGAAGGCCTGAAGCGCCTTGACCAGCGATCCCGGGCGGTCCTGGATGGCGAAAAGCAGCGAGGTGCGGTCATTGCCCGTGGGCGGGCAGGTTTTTTCGCCGATGACCAGGAAACGGGTGGTGTTGGTGGCGCGGTCCTGAATGGCTTCTTCGAGCGGGGTGAGGCCATGGAGTTCCGCGGCCAGGGCACCGCCGAGCGCGGCCGCGCCCTCGGAGGCTCGTTCGCGGGCGATTTGCGCCGCCTTGGTGGTGGAGGACACCTCGACCAGGTCCGCATGCGGAAACGATTTCTGAATCCACGCCCGGCATTGGCCGAAAACCTGCGGATGGGAGTAGAGTGTCTTGATTTGTTCGCGCGGGATCGCAGCCATCAGGCAGTTCTCGATGCGCAGCAGGATCTGCGCGCAGATGTGGAGCGGGGAGTCCACGAACAGGTCCAAGGTGTGGGAAACCGCTCCCTCGGTGGAATTCTCAATGGGCACCACTCCGTAATCGGCGATGCGGCGCGTGACCTGATCGAAAACCTCCGCGAATCCAGGTTGCGGCGAGTAATTGACCGAGTGGCCGAATTTCTTGATCGCCGCCTGATGGGTCCAGGTGCCTTCGGGGCCGAGATAGGCGATGGTGAGGTCGTCCTCGAGCGCGAGCGCGGCGGACATGATCTCGCGGTAAATGGCGCGAATGGATTTTTCCGGCAGCCGTCCCTGGTTCATGCCGATGAGGCGGCGCAGCAATGCTTCTTCCCGCTCCGGGGCATAAATTTGCAAGCCGTTGCTTTTCTTGACCACGCCGATTTCATGCACGAGATCGGCGCGGTGATTGAGCAGACCGAGCAATTCGCGGTCGATTTCGTCGATTTGGCGTCGGATGTCGTCGAGGCTCACGGATTTTCAGTGTTGGTGGCGGCGGTTTCAGGATTTTCCTTGGGCTGGTGGCGGGCGGCTGGGCTGCCAGTGGCACTGAGGGCAAGCTGCCGTTCGGGGTCGATGGCGGGCATTTCCTGCGCGGGTTCGGGCAGTTTCACACGGCGGAGCTCACTGGCATTGGGCAGCTCGTCGATCGATCGGATGCCGAAGTGTTCAAAGAACAGCTCGGTGGTTTCGTAGAGCAGAGGCCGCCCCGGCAGCTCGGCACGCCCGCCAATGCGCACCAGGTCGCGGTCGAGCAGCTTCTGCAGCATGCCATCGCAGGAGACACCGCGCACCGCCTCGATGGCAGCCTTGGTGACGGGTTGGCGGTATGCGATGATCGCCAGCGTCTCCATTGCCGGACCGCTCAGGCGCTCGGGTTTCCTGCCGGGAAACATCTGGCGGACGAACTCGCCATAATCGGGACGCGTGTAGAGCTTCCAGCCCTTCGGGCGTTCGAGGATGGTGAAGGCGCGTCCGGATGCATCGTAGTGCGCCACCAACTCCGCAATCGCCGCCGCGGTCTGATCCGCCGATATCGAACCCAGTGCCGAAAACCACTCGGGCAGCTCAGCCGGTTCTTGGCCGTCTTCCAGCGAGGCGGCGCGTGCGTCTTCCGCCTCGGCCACCCGCGAACGAACCAGACGTGCGATTTCCTCGCAAGGAAGCGGTTCTTCGGAGGCGAGCAGTATGGCTTCGACGATGGCGCTGAGCTTCATGGACGGCGAGCATAGGCAGCCGATATGCCATTTCAAGCCTGTCTCTGTCCGATGGCCGACGATATTTTCAGAGCCGTTTCATCTTACCGTGCCGAGGCGATGGCAGTGGAAGCGGCTGTGCGATTTGACTGAACTCATTTCCCGCCACGCGCGGTCACCAGCGCACTTGCTTCGCCGCTCCCGCCTTGAAAACCGCCTCGCGCGCATTGCGGGTGATGGTTTCCCAATCCTGGCACTTGATCAGGTCGCGCGGGGCGATCCATGAGCCGCCGACGGCGGGGACGCAGTCGAGCGCGAGGTAATCGGTGAAATTGCCGGCATCGAGACCGCCGAGCGGGATGTATTCGACGCCGAGATGGGCGTAGGGGGCGGAGATCGATTTCAGGTAGGCGATGCCACCGGACGGACCGGCGGGGAAGAATTTCAGCAGGCGGCAGCCGAGTGCCAGCGCGCCCTCGATGTCGCTGGGCGTGGCGATTCCGGGTGCAAAGGGCAGTCCGGCGGCGGAAGCGGCTTGGACGACCTCCGGATTAAGGCCTGGTGAAACCGCGAAGGAAGCGCCGAGATCGACGGCCTGCTGCACTTGCCCGGTCGTCAGCACGGTGCCGAGCCCGACCAGCACTTCCGGGCATTCTGTGCGGATCGCGGTGAGCGCGGCGAGAGCGGCGGGCGGGCGCAGTGTGAGTTCTATTCCGGAAACGCCGCCATCCAAAAGCGCCCGGGCCATAGGCACGGCAGCGCTTGCGTCGTCGATCACCACCACCGCGATGACCGGGTTGGCGCGGATATTTTCCAACAGGTTATCCGGAAAGACAGGCGCATTCATGGGGGTCGGTTTCAGCCGCAGCAGCTTGAGGCGCACTCATGGTGGACCTGTCCTTCCTGCGTCGGGCAGGCCGGGGCGAGGGGATCGATTTCCGGCGCTGCGAGCGAGGGATTCGGCTCGAGTGTTTCAAGGCCGAGCTTGGCGAGCAACGCGCGATCCTTGGCCATTTCCGGGTTGTCTGCAGTGAGGAGTTTTTCGCCGTAGAAAATCGAGTTCGCTCCGGCGTAGAAGCAGAGTGCCTGGATCTCGTCGGAGAGGCGGGTGCGGCCGGCGGAGAGGCGGACTTTGGCGCGCGGCACGGCGATGCGCGCACAGGCGATCATGCGGACGAGATCGAAGGGATCGACCTGTGGGTTTTCCGCCAGCGGGGTGCCGGGCATGGGCATCAGCGAGTTGATCGGCACGCTCTCGGGCTGCGGGTTGAAGTTCGAGATCACTTCCAGCAGGCGGAGGCGGTCGGTGATGGTTTCGCTGAGGCCGAGGATGCCGCCGCAGCAGACCGAGATGCCGGCGTCCTGGACATTGCGGATGGTGCGCAGGCGGTCTTCGTAGGTGTGGGTGGAGACGATGTTCGGGTAGTGCTCGGGCGAGGTGTCGAGGTTGTGGTTGTAGGCGGTGACACCGGCGTCGCGGAGTTGGGCAGCCTCATCCGGTCCGAGTTCGCCCAGTGTGACGCAGACTTCCATGTCCAGCTTGGCGACGTCGCGGACGATGTCGAGCACCTGTTCGAAGCGCTTGGTGCCGCCGCGCACGCCTTTCCATGCGGCACCCATGCAGAAGCGGGTGGAGCCGTTTTCCTTGGCGGCGCGCGCGTGGTTCATCACCTCCTCGCGTTCCATCAGCACATGGCTTTCCAGTTCCGTCTTGTAGCGCGCGGACTGGGCGCAGTAGGCGCAGTCTTCCGAGCATCCGCCGGTCTTGATCGAGAGCAGCGTGCAGAGCTGGATTTTGCCTTCCGGCCAGAATTTCCCGTGCACCTCGCGGGCGCGCTCGAGAAGGTCGAAAAACGGCAGGGAATGAAGTGCTTGGAGTTCAGTGAGAGTCATGGAACCAATGTCGCTTGGGATGCGGATGGGTTATCGGAGCGCAGTCCCCATGGAAAGCAGATAGTGGCAAGCGGGTGGTGAAAAGAACGGGCCGCAAAAAACCGGGAGACCCCGTTGGAGTCTCCCGGTGGATGAACCAGTCGATGACAGTTGCTTTTATTGCAACGGCTGCGGGTTGACCATGGTGGGGGTGATGTTGGTTCCCCAGATGGTGTCTTCACCGGTTTGCAGCAGGTTTTTGCCGCCGCCGACTACGGCAAGGCCCGAGCTTTTGACGATTTGCAGGGCCTGCACGCTGTTGTCGATGCGGAGCACCACGGCGCGGGCGTCATAGTAATCGCTATCGAACTGGCCGGAGGCGAACGGATACTTCAGCGGAGCGGCGGCCACCGGGCGGGTGGGGTTGCCGGCGGAGCTGAGTGCCCTTTGGCCGTTCATGATATAGCCGAAACCGACTTCGCCTGCTTCAAGGGCTTTGGCGGAAGAGTTGAACACATTGTCCGGCTTTTTGCTGTATGCCGATTTGGCATAGAAAATCTCCTCGGAAGCGGCGATTTCCGTGGCCAGCAATTGGCGGAAGAAGTCGTTGGCGTTGCTGCCAGCGAGCGAGAGCTGGGTCTGGGTGTTCTCGACCACTTGTTCGGCCGTGGTTTGGTCCGGGAAACTGCCGTAGGCGGTCTCGAATTCGAAAAGTGCCATGCCGATCTGGCGGGCGTTGCTCACTGCTTCGGTCTGGTCGGCCTTCTTGCGGTGCTTGATGATCTGCGGAGCTGCCAGGCCGGCGAGCGCCGCGATGATGACGATGACGACGAGCAGCTCCACCAAGGTGAAACCACCGCGCATGCTTTTTTGCGTTTTCATGGTTTTGTTTATGTATTGTTTTTTATGGTCAGGGAATCGCTTCCCCGGGTTTGTATGAACCGCGAAGCACGGTATGTGCGGAACGGATATGGATGAAATTACTCTCGGCGGGCGTCTGGGCAAGAATGAAATCACCAGAGCACCTTTGCTCCGAGAACCGCTCCGAATCCCGGTTCGTTCTGGCCGGAGCCGTGGTTGCGATAGTCGTCGTCGGTGATGTTTTCCAGGCCGCAGGTCAATTCCAGGTGGTCGTTGACCTGCCAGCCGGCGCGCAGCGAGGCGGCGAGGTATCCGGGAGTGCCGTGGGTGGGGAGGCGCTGCGGATCGCGGACCTGGTCTGCGGGATCCACCCGGTCTTCGGTGACGGCGCCGAGCGCGCGGCCTTCCACCCAGAGGCGTTCGTTCGGGTGGGTCCAGCGCAAGGCGAGGGAGCCGGTGAAGGGGAGTTGGCGGCTGAGCCAGCGTTCGCCGGTGGAGGGGCTGTCGCTTTTGCCTTCGTTCCAGCCGGCCATGGCACTGAGTGTCCAGCATGCATCGATGTTCCAGAATCCCTCCGCTTCGAAGCCATAGACATAACCGCTGCCGCCGTTGGTGGCGACGGTGGTGTTGGGCAGCGAGCCGGGCTCGCCGATGATCGCGTCCTCGCTCCAAGTGTGAAAGGCGGCGAACGAGGCGCCGAAGGTTTCGTTGCCATAGCGGGTGCCGAGTTCGGCGGTCAGATATTTCTCCGGATCCACATCGGGTGAGCCGAGCCCTTGCTCGCCGCCGCGCGAGACCGTGTTGCCGGTCAGGTCGTTGAGGTTGGGCGCTCGGAAGGCTTGGGAAAGCCCGGCGAAGAGCGACCAGCGGTCGTTGACGTTCCAGAGCGCGCGCAGGCTGGCGGAGAGGTCGTTCCAGTCGCCCTCGCCGGAAACGTCCGCCGCGGCACCGGGCGCGCGGTAAGAGTCCCACTCTGCTTCGGCGTAGGTGCCGCGAACGCCGCCGCTGATCTTGAGCGGCTCCACCGGCCGCCATTCGTATTGCACATAGGCACCGAGCAGTTGGTAGGTGGCCCCATCGGCGACCGGGCGTCTTTCCGGATCGGGCGCGCCGTTTACGAATGCTTCGGCTGCGGCTTCATCCTGGTAGTAATCCAGTCCGTAAACGAGCGTGCCGGGGCCGATTTCCGACTCGAACCCGACATCGAGCCCGTAGGTGTCGAGATCGATCTCAGCGGTGCGGCGCGAGGTGGGATTGCGCAGCTCGTCGGTGGAGTCGTGGGGTTTCTGCCAGCTCAATGTGGTGTGCCAGCGGCGGATGAAGGCGGTTTGTTCCGGGTTTTCGCCGGTCAGCTTGAGGTAGGCGAGCGAGCGTTCCTGGTCGTAGGTTTCGCTGAGGAAACTGCCGCCGGTGGCGAGGTGGTTGTCGTGCGTCCAGCCGGGATTGAACACCGTGCGGTGCCAGCGCCAGATGTCGTCCTGGTCCACGTATTGGCAGGCGAGGGTGAGGTTGACGCGTTCGGAGAGCGCCATGTCGAAGCGGAAATCGACATCCTGTTCCGGATATCCGGTGTTTTTCATGCGGCCGACCGCGTCATCTTCGATGTCACCGTAATCCTTGGCGGAAAGACCGAGGTGCACGCCCCACTTGCCGCCGACTCCGAAGGCGCTCTCGACGCGGCCGATATTCGAGCTTTCTCCATTGCTCCGATATTCGTAGTAGGCGGAGCCGTGGTGGAAGAAGGCGCTGTCCGGCTGATCCGTGAAGCCTGAGGATTTGGTGAAGGCGTTGAGCGTGCCGCCGACGGCGTCCGAGCCGTAGAGCACGGAACCCTGGCTGCGCACCAGCTCGATGCGGTCGATGGAGAAGGGATCCACGGTGTTCCAGTATTGGACCGGGCCGCTGCGCCATGTGGAGTTGTTGAGGCGCACGCCATCCACCATCAACAGGTTTTGCCGGCCCGTGAAGCCGCGGATGAAGGGCGAGCCGTGGCCGTTGGCGGTTTTCTGGACCAACACGCCGGGGGTGAACTGCAGCGCCTCGGGCAGGGTGCGACGCTGGTTTTCAAGGAAGTATTCCGCATCGAGCGATGTGGTGGAATAAGCGGCGGACTCTTCCGCCTGTTCGAAACGCGAGGCAGTGACGAACAACGGCGAGAGGAAATCCTGGGCGGATGTGGGCGCGGCCGCGGCCAACAGAAACAACGGGTGGATTTTCATGTGCGACCGATTGAGCCTCATGATTTTCCCGCAGGTCAATCTGCGGGATTGGACGGATTTTGTCCACATGCAGCGGATGATGGATCAATTCCGCCCAATCAGCCGTCGTCTCCATGGATTCCCAGCCGGCGGAGTTTCTGACGGAGGGTGGCGCGGTGGAGGTGCAGCGCGCCGGCGAGACGTGTGGGGCGCTGGTCGTGGCGGTCGAGCAAATGGCGCAGCATGATCGATTCGATCTGATCGAGCAGCGTGTCGTAGGCCGGGTGGTCGTTTTCCGATGCCATGAGCCGCGCATCGAGCCAGCGGGTGAGCGCGGCGTCGAGTTCGCCGGGGGCGGACGCGCCGGAGTTGCTGGCCGCGGCGGCGACATGCGGCGGCAGGTGGCTGGGAAAGACCGGCCCGCCGCGGCTGAGGGCGAGCGCGCAATCGAGCACATGGCGCAGCTCGCGGATATTTCCGGGCCACGCATAGGCTTGGAGGGCGGCGAGGGCAGGTGGGGTGAGGACGGGCGGGGAATGCCCGTAGTGAAGGCCGATGAAGTAATCGCTGAGCGCGGGAATGTCGCCACTGCGTTCGCGGAGCGGGGGCAGCGGGACGACCAGTGCGCTGAGAGCGTAGAACAGGTCTTTGCGGATGACGCCGGATTCGAGTGCCTCGTGCGGGTCGAGCGCGGTGGTGGCGAGCACGCGCGGGCGTTTTTCGCGCGGGCCGGCCAGCGAGGTGGCGAGGGAGGATTGGAGATCGGAGGGCAGGGCGGTGATTTCATCGAGCACGAGGGTGCCGGGCGGACTGAAGTCCGCGCTCCATTCGTGCATGGTGGCACAGTCGATTGTGTTGAGGGGCAGGCCGGATTGCGGCCCGTGGGCATGGATCACGCTGGCGGCGAGGCTTTTGCCTGAACCGCTGGGGCCGGTGATCAGGGCGGGCACGTCTCCGGCGCAAGCGCGGGCGATGCCGAGGAAGGCATCGCGCAGGCAGGGTGCCGCGCCGATCAGGGTGGCGGTTTTGTTTTCCGGCGGCGTGGCGGGTTTGGCTGGTGAGCCGGGGTGCGAGGCGAGGAGCCCAACGAGTGTGCGCTCGAAATGGTGCGGGTCGAGCGGTTTGGTGAGGTAGGCGGTGGCACCGGATTTTTGTGAATCGATGGCGTGATCGAGGGTGGCATGTGCGGTGATGACAAGCACCGGCAGGTTGGGTTGCGATTTGCGGAGTTTCCTGAGAAATTCCAACCCGCTCATGTCGGGCAGGCCGATATCGAGGATAATGGCGGTGAATTTCTCTGCGGCGAGGGCCTTCGCTCCGGCGGTGGCGGTGGCGGCGAGTGTGGGGAGGTGGCCCATGCGGCGCACCAGCATGGCAAGCGCGGTGCCGAGCGCGTGTTCGTCTTCGATGATCAAAATCGGAGCGGATGTCATGACTGGCGATCGGATGTTGTGCTGGCGGGATGCCGGGCGAAGACGGCGCGCACGCGGGCTCCGCCGTGACCCGCGTTTTCGACCTCGAGACGGCCGCCGTGCGCTTCACAGATTTCCCGTGCGACGGCGATTCCCAAACCCATGCCGCCTTCTTTTTCCGAGAAAAACGGCTCCCCCAAGTGTTCGAGCGCCGTTTGGCTGAATCCCGTGCCATGGTCTTCGATGATGATTTCCACCGCGTCGTCGGTATCGATGATGTGCGTCGTGATTTCACCACCGGCAGGCATTGCCTGGATGGCGTTGCGCAGGAGATTGCCGAAAACCTGGCCCAGCCGGCTGCGGTCCGCCCGGATGCGAGAATAGGATGCAGCGGGATGGTGGGGAAATGAAATGGCGACGCCGGCGTGCCTGGCCTGCGGCTCGATGAGGCGGATGGCTTGGGCGAGGCATTCGCGCGCGTCCACCTCGCCAAGCACCGGCGGGCCGGGGCGGGCGTGGCTCATCCATTGGCCCACCAGATCCTCGATGCGGCCGGCCTCGTCCTCGATGAGCGCCCTCGATAGGGCGGCGTCCTCCGGCGCGGCTCCTTCGAGCAAGCGTGCGTGCAGGCGGATGGCGGCCACCGGATTGCGGACTTCGTGGGCGAGGCTGGCGGTCATGCGGCCCAGCACGGCGTGTTTTTCGGCGGTTTTGCGGCGTTCGCGTTCGTCGCGCAGGCTTTGGTGGGTGCGGGTGAGCGTGTCGGCAAGCAGGCCGATCTCGTCGCGGCGTTGCACGGGCAGCGGTGGCAGTTCGGCTTCCGTGCCGACGAGCGGGAGCGATGAGGTCAATTTGCCGAGCGGTCCGGTGACGCGGCGGGCCAACCCCAAACCCATGGCCAGCGAGAGCGCCCAGAATCCGCCGAGCATGAACCAGGTGTCCTGGCGTTTGAGCGCCGTGACGCGCACGGCGGTGGATTTGATGAAAACGACGCGCATGCCATCACTGCCGGGGAGGACGATGAGCCAGTCGCCGCCCGGGAGTTTTCCGGTGCGGCCGTGCATGGCGGCCCGAAGCACCTGGGTGGCCGGGCGGGTCGTGGCTTTGCCGATGATGCGGCCGGTTTCCGGATTCCAAAAAAACACGCTGGCACCGATGATTTCCTCCAGTTGGGCGGCCATGTGCTCGCTTTGCGGCAGGCGGCTGCGGACCAGGAAGCGGGCATTGCCTCGCGCCATTTCCTGAAAGGCATGGCGTTCCTCGCGCTCGAAGTGGCGCTCGAAGGCCCAGACCAGCGCGAGCGATCCGGCGAGCACGAATGCCGCCATCCCCCCGGCCATCCACCATGCGATGCCGAGGCGGGGCCGCTGGGACGTTGGGCGGGTCATGGCAAATCTGCGGGATTGCGCAGTGGGCTGGGTCTCGTTCCGTTCAATCCGCGGACGCGTCCGGGCTCGTGAAGCGCATGCTTTCCTGATTGCGGAGCTCCGCGAGGGTTTGGCGTTCCTTGCGGGTGACCGGGTAAGGGCCGGCGAATTCGAGCCGCTTGCGGTTCGGCGCGCGGGTGCGTGCGGCATAGGCCTGCATGGCGGACGGGTAGTAGAGGATGAAGTATTGCTGGCGGCTGTTGCCGGTCTCGGCGAGGAATTCCGGCATGCCGTGGCGTGCCACGAAGAGTCCCATA
>JBMTCD010000114.1:0-11667 GCA_049430545.1 Luteolibacter sp. | reverse complement strand
TTTCGCTGAGCGCGCCGAGCGCCTTGTCGAGGACGGCACCAAAGGGCTCGGAGGCGTCGTTGAGTTTTTGGCTGAGGAATTCCCAGCGGGCACGCGGCGGGACGAAGAAGCCGTCGTAGTAGTCGGGATCCTCGCCGTATTCCTCCTCGACTTGCTCCCGGACACCGCCCGCCTCGACTTTTTTGCCGACGATTTTCTCGCGCTCCGCTTCGAAGACATCCGAGCAGCGTTTCAGGAAGAGCAGGCCGAAAATGTAGTCCTTGTAGGTGGCGGCATCGAGGCCCTCCTAGCGCAGGCGGTCAGCGGCGGCGTAGAGGTGGCGTTCGAGCTTGGCGAGCGAAAGGCGGGGCATCCGGGAGACAAGCTAGCGGCGGGATATAGGGAGTGAAGGAAAAAGCGGAGCGCGGCCATCGTGGCCGCATGGGGTGAAGATGCGGGCGGGACGCCCAAGCCCCCCTTTTGCTCACTTCGCATGCTGGATGGCCTCGCAGACGGCGGGGAAAATCTGGCGCTTGCGGCTGACCACGCCGGGCGCGTAAAAAAGGTTTCCATCGCGGCGCTCGAAGGGCAGTTTGGCGAGCACGTTTTCCGGGCCAATGGCGAGGACCATGCTGTGAAGCAGCGCGACATCGGTGACGGCGAGCAGCGTGAGGTCGTAGCCACGGGCGGCATGAAGCGCGCGCACTTCGTTTTCCAATTCCTCGCGGCGGCCGACGAAGCCGTGGAGATCGCGCTCCTCGACCTGTGAGATGCTGATGGTGTATCCCTGCTGGGTGAACTCCTTGCGGTCGGCGTTGAGGATCTCGTCCGGAGTGCCGCTGGCAATGAGCGAGCCGACGGCGAAAAACTCCTCGCTGAATTGCTTGGGATCGAGCCCGGCGACACCGGCGAGCCAAGTGAGCATCTCGCGGTCCAGCAGCGTGGTGGTCGGTGAGGTGAGACAGAGGGTGTCCGAAACAATCCCGGCGCACAGGCACATCGCGACGGCCGGCAGCGGCATCAGCCCGCGATGGAAGAACTTGCGGCCCACCAGCGTGCAGGTCGAGCCGACCGGCTCGTTGAGATAGCGGATCGGCTCGCGCGAGACGAGATCGCCGGCGACGCGGTGGTGGTCAATCACCTCGGTGACCTCCGCCTCCTCGACGCCGTTGACAGCTTGGGCGTATTCGTTGTGATCGACGAGCGCGAGCCGGATGCGCGGCGGATCGACGAGGTCGGACTTGGAAATGACACCGAGCATTTTCCGCGAGCCGGGCTCGGTGAGCGGGAAGAGGTCCTGATCGGAATTCGAGATGTGCTTTCGCAGCCGGGATACCGCCTCGTTGGGGAAAACGGTCTGGAATTCGCGCTCCATCACGTGGCGCACGGTGCGCGAGCAGCGGATCAGGGTGGAGGCGCTGGCCGTGTCTTGGGCGCAACGCAGGAGCACCACGCCTTTTTCCGCGGCGAACTTGCGGATTTCCTCGGTGACCGGGTTTCCGCCCGTGACAAGCAGTGCACGCGTGCCGGCCTCGATGGCGCAGCGCTGGACGATGGGGCGGTCGCCACAGATGACAAGAAAGCGCCCGATGTTGTCATCGGCGCGGGCCTGCTTGAGGCGCTTTTCCACCGATTGCTGCGAGGAGGCACCCACCAGCAGGATCATGTCCTCCTCATGGGTGGTGAGCGCATCGGCCTCACCGAGATTTTCGGCCTGCAGGGTGGCGGCGAGGTGGGAAAGCGAGACATGCACGGTGCGCACGCTGAGCCCCTCGGTGTCCGCGGGAAGCAGCAGCCGCAGCAGATCGATGTAACGAAGGATGCCGCAAAGGTCGCCGTGTTCATCCTCCACCGGTACGCAGCGGACTTCCGCGGCAAGCATGCGCCGGTAGGCGGTGAGGAAAGTGTCGTTTTCTTGCACCTTGATGACCTTGCGGTGGGCGATCATGCCCGCGCTGGTGCGCACGTCGGTGACCAGCGGCGGAGGCTCGAATCCGGCGCGCTCGAGCACCCATTTCGTGCGTTGGGAAATCTCACCGCACCGCGCGGCCTGGGCATTGGGTTCCTCGCCCACCTGCCTGAGCAGGGCCGCGTAGCCGATGGCGGAGCAGATCGCATCGGTGTCCGGATTCTTGTGGCCGATGACGTAGAAGGGAGGCATGCGAGGAGGAATGCTGGGTATGGATGAATCCGGCCGGATGGGTGCCAAGGGTTTTGGCAGTCCGCGACGTCGCCTGCAAGTCAATCCGGGGCTGGGACGCATTGTTATTCATCATGGCTGGCCAAGCCACGTTCGCCAACTCCCGCATGGGCCGTGACACGCCCAATGCGGCGTGCTACAAGAGTTCACCAATGAACATCGTCCTCGGCATTTCCGGATCGATCGCCGCCTACAAGGCGGCCGAGCTTGCATCCCAGCTCGTCAAACATGGCCACGACGTCCATGTGGCCATGACCCGCGCCGCCACCGAGTTCATCACTCCCCTCACCCTACAGACACTCACCCGCAATCCGGTGCTCGTTTCGCTGGAAGATGAAAAACAATCGTGGAAACCCGGCCACATTGAACTGGCCGACCAAGCGGACCTTTTTCTCGTCGCCCCCGCCACCGCCAACCTGCTCGGCGAATTCGCCCACGGACTCGCTGCGGCCCCCCTCACTTCGATCTATCTCGCGCTGCCCCGCACCACGCCGGTGCTCATCGCACCCGCCATGAACGGCAAGATGTGGCTCCACCCAGCCACCCAACGCAATATCGCCATCCTGACGCAAGACGGCTGCAATTTCATCGGCCCCGCCGAGGGTTCGCTCGCCTGCGGCTACGAAGGCATCGGCCGCATGGCCGGGGTGGACGCCATCCTGCACGAGGCCGGGAAACTCATGGCCGCCGGGAAATGATACCAACTCATTCCGCCAATGGTGGGCCCGGTGGGGTTCGAACCCACGACCAAGGGATTATGAGTCCCCTGCTCTAACCGCTGAGCTACAGGCCCGTATGCGCCGGGCGGGTCTTGGATAGGCGTTGGGTGCCGGGCTCACAAGACCATTTACGCGCACGGGCAACTGGGCGGCGATCCTCCGGCGTTCTCCTCCATTCCTCCAGGAGGCCTCCGGTGCCATTGGCCGCTTCACCAGTCATCGCATCCCCCGACCCCGGTCGCGCGCAGTCTTCAACCCGGAAAAAGAATTGGCGAATCGATCATCCGCGACAGCAAGCGGGAGTTTCAGCCGCAAAGTATTTTGGATTTCCAAAAGACCCTAAAACACCATATATGGTGCAAATTTACTCAAATCTTATCTATATACGGTGTTTTTCAGGCTGATGCGTTGCGTCCGGATCCCGTGCGGTCTAGCCTGTGCAAAGGCCATACGCCGCCGCCCATCCAACCGATCACACGCATTCCACCATGTATCTCAAGACTCTCGAAATCCACGGCTTCAAGTCCTTCGCCGACAAGACGGTGCTGGAATTTGCCGAAGGCGTCACCGGCATCGTCGGCCCGAATGGCTGCGGCAAATCGAACGTCGTGGACGCGATCCGCTGGGTGCTCGGCGAAACCTCCGCCAAGGCGCTGCGCGGCGGCGAGATGGCCGATGTGATTTTCAATGGCACCGAGAAACGCAAGCCGCTCGGCATGGCGGAAGTCACGCTCACCATGGCCGATTGCGAGGAGGCGCTGAAGGTCGATTTCAACGAGGTCTCGATCACGCGGCGGGTATTCCGCGACGGCAAATCGGAATACCGCATCAACGGGACACTTTGCCGACTCAAGGACATCCATGACATGCTCATGGACACCGGCATCGGCCGCACCGCCTATTCGATCATGGCACAGGGCCAGATCGACCAGATTCTTTCCTCGAAGCCGGAGGAACGCCGCGCGGTGTTCGAGGAGGCCGCGGGTATCACCAAGTTCAAGAAGGAGAAAAAGGAAGCGCTGCGGAAACTCGAATACACCGAGGCCAACCTGCTGCGCGTTTCCGACGTGCTCGCCGAACAGGAACGCCGCATGAACTCGCTCAAGCGCCAGGTCGCCAAGGCCCGCCGCTACCAGGCGCTCGCTGCGGACACCCGGGTGCTCGACACCCACCTGAGCCACCGCAAGTTCGTGGAACTCACGGCCGAGCGCGCCGAGCTCACCGTTTCCATGCGCGGCCTGGAAGCCACCGAGTGCGAGTTGGAGCGCAAGCTGCCAATGAAAGAGGAGGCGGTGGCGGAAGCCCGTGCCGCCGCGCGCGCCTTCGAGGGCGAGCTCGCCGAGCTGCGGGCCCGCCTCAACGAGCACCGCAACGCGCTCAACTCCGCCGAAAGCCGCATCGCCTTCAACGAAGAGCGCAAGGCGGAGCTTGAATCGCGCATCCGCCAGAACCACGAGGATATTTTCTCGACCCGCGAGAAGCTCCAGCAGCAGGAATTCGACTTCATCGCCGCCAACGAGGCGCTTGACCAGTTGAACCGCCAGATCGCGGAAAAGGAACTCAAGCTTGCCGAGCAGGAAAACCGCACCCGCGCAAGCCGCGAACAACGCGAGCAAATCGAAGCCACCCTGCGCGAGACCCGCGGTGAGGCGAACCGCACGCAGACACTCATCGCCTCGCTCCAGGCGAAAATCGAAAGCGCCCTCGCGCAACTCGAAGGCACCCGCGAGCGAGCCCGCCAGCTCGCCGATGAAGAGCAGCGGCTGACGCTCGAAATCGAGGAACACCACGCCGAGCAAACCCGCATCGCCGACGAGGTGCAGCAGGCCGGCGCGCAACTCACCCAGCTGGAAGAGGCCTTCAAAGCCGCCGAGCGCGCATGGCAACACACCCGCGGCGACCTCGATGCGGCACGTGCCGCCGCCATCGAGTCAAACCGGATTCTCGCCAAAAAATCCGCCCGTTCCGATGCCGTCCGCCAGTTGGTCGAGAGCGGCGAAGGCTTTGAAAAAGGCACCCGCAGCGTGCTGCAGGGCCTCGACGAACCCGAGCATTTCAAACCCGGCATCCACGGCGCGCTCGCCTCGTTCATCGAGGCTGACAACTCGTGCGCCCGCGCCATCGAGGCCGCTCTCGGCGTCCACCTCCACGCCGTGCTCGTCCAGGACCAGGCCGCCGCGGAGGCGGTCATCGCGCGCCTCACCGAGCAGAAACTCGGCGTGGCCGCCATCCTGCCGGAAAGTTTCGTTCCCCACGCCAAGGGCACCCAGATGGAAGCGTTGCCCGAGGGCGCGATCGCATGGGCGCTGGATCGCGCGAAGTCCGACCGCCGCATCGCCGGTGTGATCGAGCGCCTGTTGGATCGCGTGCTGATCGTCCCCGATCTGACAACCGCGTTGAAACTCCGACCGAACCACTTGGGGACGACCTTCGTCACGCTCAACGGCGAGCTGTTGGGCGGCGAAGGCATGCTGCGTGGTGGAGCTGCCGCCGAGGGTGCGACCTCGGTGCTCGAGCTGCGCAACGAGATGCGCCACCTCGAAGCGGAAGTGGAAGCCCTCACGGCTGCCGACCAAGCCGCGCGTGACCGCGTGGCGGAATTGGAACTGCGCCTTGAAACCCAGCGCGAAGAGATGGAAGCCGGCCGCGAACGGCAGCAACGCCAGCGCGTCGAACTGTCCACGCTGCAAGGCCAGCTCAGCCTGGCGAAGCGCGAGGTCGAGAATTTCGAAACCAAGATCCAGAACGTCCGCTGGGAACGCGGCGAACTGGACAACCGCGAGCGCGCCGCCGCCGAGGGCCGCCAGCACATGGAGGGCGAACTCAACGGCTCGCGCGAGCGCCTCGAAGCCCTCGAAACCGAAGTCCGCCGCCTGCAATCCGAGGCCGATTCCACCGCCGCCCGCGAGCAGGAATTGAACGGCATGCTCAACGAACTGCGCACCGAACTCGCCGTGGAACGACGCGCCAAGCTCGCCGCCGAGGAGCAGCAAAAACCGATGGAAGCCCGGCTCTCCGAGCTGCGCGAGATTTCCATCCGCCGCGAGGCCGAAATCGGATCCTTCACCCAGCGCATCGAAGCCGCCGCCGGTGAAAACGCCCGCCTCACCGAGGAATCCGAAACTCATCGCCTGGAAGCCGCGGATCTCGACAAGGAAATCCAATCCCGTGCCGCCGGCCGCAACGAGTTGCTCGAAGCGATCGAAACCGCCGAAACCCAGCTTGCCGCCGTCCGCCGCGATCACGCCAAGGTGCTCGAGCAAAAAGGCCGCGAGGAAGTCGCCGCCACCAAACTCGACCTGCGTCTGGAAAACCTCACCAATGGCATTCAGGAGCGTTATCAGATCGACCTCGCCACCTTCGAGCCCGATGCCCACGCGCTCCTCGCCAGCATCGCCTCGCAAAAGGCCATGCAGGCGCGTAGCGGGCGTCAGATCATAGTCGGTGCCGACCCGTCTGACTCGACCGACGAGGATGAAATGCCCACCGTGGTGGTCGATGGCACCGCCGCCGACGACATCCAGATCCCCGGCGAAACCGCCGGGGAGCCGGATTGGAATTTCGTGGAACTCATCGTCACCGACATCAAGCGCCGCCTCGATGCCATGGGGCCCGTCAATCTCGATGCCATTGAGGAATACGAGGAACTGGAAGAGCGCCACAATTTCCTCCGCAACCAGCACGACGACCTCGTCGCCTCGAAGACCGAGCTGCTGGAAGTGATCGACCGCATCAACGAGGAAACCCAGCGCCTGTTCGCCGAAACCTTCGCCCAAGTGAGGGTCAACTTCCAAGCGATGTTCAAGGAACTCTTCGGCGAAAAAGGCCAGGCCGACCTCACCTTGCTCGACGAAGGCGATCCGCTTGAATCCGGCATCGAGGTGATCGCCAAGCCGCCGGGCAAGAAACTGCAATCGATCACACTTCTATCAGGTGGCGAGCGCTCGATGACCGCCGTGGCTCTCTTGTTCTCGATCTACATGATCAAGCCCAGCCCGTTCTGCGTGCTCGACGAGCTGGACGCCCCGCTCGACGAATCGAACATCGGCCGCTTTGTCAAGGTGCTCGACCGCTTCATCGACCGCTCGCAGTTCATCATCGTCACCCATTCGAAGCGCACCATGGCGCGCGCCGACGTGATGTATGGCGTGACCATGGAGGAATTCGGCGTTTCCAAACCGGTCGGCATGCGCCTGACCGCGGCCGAGCAGAAGGATAAGGCGAAGGAACCGAAAACCGCCGCGCAAAAAGCCGCCTTGCGGCTCGACGCCGAGTAACCGCGCGTCAATCACCGGCAGAAGATCAGTCGTGGTTGCCGAGGACTGCGGATTGCTGCGCGCGGATCACTGCGATGGCTGCCGGAACCTGACGGATATCCCAACCGCCCGCCTCGATGTTGATCAGTCCTTGGTATCCGGTCTCTCGCAGCACGCGGAAGAACGGCCGAAAGTCGTCGCCCGCCACGCCGGGAATGGTCCGCTTGCCGGACTCGGCGATCTCGATGTGGACCACCACATCCATCGCAGCGCGCAGGTCCTCCGGCGTGTCGCCGGATTGCGTCATGTGATAAATATCGGCGAGCATGCGGACGTTCGGGTGATCGACCTTGCGGATGATTTCCGCGCCGTCGCGCATGCGATTGAGGAAATTGCATTCGGCGGACCGGAGTTGTTCGACGGCGACGGTGACATGGTGCTTCGCCGCGACAGGTGCCATGCGCTTCAGCAGATCCACAAACTGTCCACGGGCCTTTTCGAGCGGCCAGCCGTCGGGCACGCGGCGCGCACCGCTGCTGCCGAAGACGATGAATTTCACGCCGGCCAGCTCCGCGCGGCGGAAGACGGTTTCCGCCCACTTCATGACTTCGTCGTGGTTCGCCTCCGGCCCCACGCATTTCAAGTGCTTGGGACGGATGAAACCGTTGACGGCAAGCACCGGCGGACGCTGGGGTTTAACCCCGGCGAGGATTTGCGCGAAGGCTTCGTCACTCTTGTCCGGCACCAGGAGGTCGTTGGTGGAAAGGGTCACGAAATCCACACCGCTGTCACCCATCCTGGGGAGATCCGCCGTTTTGGTGGCAATGCCGATGCCGGTGAAGATGGTGGATTCGCCGGACTTTTCCGCATGCAGCACGGCGACCGTGAGCGAGGCGGCCAGCAGGCCTGACAGCAGCCGCACTGGCGCTTGGATCGGATTCATGGCACCGGGCGTGGATGGGATCAAATATGGAACACCTTGCCACCGACCATGACCTCCTGCGTTTTTTCATCGAAGGTGGCCTTCATGCCGGTGCGGGCGGCCGCGTTGGCCATGATGCAGGCGATCGAGTGTTGATAGCCGGCCTCGACGGGAGCGTTCGTCGCCTTGCGGCTGCGCAGGCATTCGAGCCAGTTGAGCATGTGGGCGGTGGTCATCGGGTCGCTGCCGGTCACCGCGCTGGCCACGGCGGCCTCGCCCTTGAGCTGGCGCTCGGCGAGCAGGTTGGGCTGCATCTTCATCTCGTCGGCGTAACGCTTGGCCAGTCCGCCATTGGACGAGACCTTGCGGGTGTCGAGGTTCAGTTCGCCGCCGTTCGAGTAATAGATTTCCTTGATGCCGCCAGCCGAGTTGGTGAAGCGCGAGCTGTAAATCACCTGGAAGCCCTGGCTCATGTCGTCGAGAGGACCGTAGTCGAACACCGCGCTGAGCGTGTCGAAGTTGCTGCGGCCGTCGCGCCACTGGTAGATGCCGCCGTTGGCGCTGACCGACCGCGGATAAGGCAGGCCGGTGAACCAGTGGACGGTATCGATCTGGTGGCACATCCATTGGCCGGGGATGCCGGACGAGTAGGGCCAGAACAGGCGGTATTCGAGATACTTGCGGGGATCCCACGCCTCCTTCGGGCGGTTCATCAGATAGCGGGCCCAATCGGTGTCCTCCTCGCGGATGGCGGCGCACAGGTCCGGACGGCGCCAGCGGCCGGGCTGGTTGACGTTCCACGTCATTTCGGCGCAGACGATGTTTCCGAACTCGCCGGATTTGAGATAATTGTATGCCGCGTGATAGCTCGATCCGCTGCGCCGCTGCGAGCCGATCTGGATCACGCGGTCGGAGGCCTTGGCCACCTTCAGCGCCTGGCGCGCGTCCGCCATGCTTTCGGCGAAGGGCTTTTCGCAATAAACGTCGCAGCCGGCCTCGATGCCTTCGACGAGGTGGAGCGCGTGCTGGAAGTCCGCGGTCGAGATGATCACCGCGTCCGGCTTGGCCTTTTCATATAGCTCTTCGTTGTTGCGATAGGTGGGCAGATCGATGCCGGCGGATTTTTTCGCCCATGCGGCGGCTTCGTCGCGGCGGCGGTTCCACAGGTCGGACACTCCGCAGAACTCGATGTTGTGAGCCTTGGCCAGACCGTTGAATGCCGGCCCAAGACTGGTCCGGAAGCGATCGGAAAAGCCGACGATGCCCACCCGGATGCGGTCGTTCGCACCGGGCGTGCGGCCGTGCAGGCGGGCGGTGGAGGCGATGCCGGTGGCCAGGGCCGCACCGCCGAATGCGCTGGTGCGGAGGAACTGGCGGCGGGAACCGAGCGGCTGAAAGGACGGATTCATGTTATGGTTAGGTCGGGTGAGATGGAAATCAATGCACCGGGCTACGTGCGGCGATGCCGTATTTTTTCAACGACGCATTGATTCTCAGGCGAGCAGGTGGCGGAAGTAATCGATGGTGGCATCGAGTCCCTCATCGAGGGAAACCGCGGGCTGCCAGCCGAGTTCGTTTTTCGCGAGCGTGATGTCGGGCTGGCGTTGTTTCGGATCGTCGCCGGGCAGTGGCAGGTGGCTGATTTTCGAGCGTCCGCCGATCTTGCGCAGCACCAGCTCGGCCAGTTCGAGCATGGTGAACTCGCCGGGATTGCCGATGTTGACCGGTCCGGTGAGCGACGGGTGGTTCATCAGCCGGACGAAGCCTTCTATCAGATCGTCCACATAGCAGAACGACCGCGTCTGGGTGCCGTCGCCGTAGATGGTGAGATTATCCCCGCGCAGCGCCTGGACGATGAAATTGGAAACGACGCGGCCGTCGTCCGGCAGCATGCGTGGGCCGTAGG
Organism: Luteolibacter sp.; assembly: GCA_049430545.1. Taxonomy (GTDB): domain Bacteria; phylum Verrucomicrobiota; class Verrucomicrobiia; order Verrucomicrobiales; family Akkermansiaceae; genus Luteolibacter. The sequence continues at coordinate 1,685 of JBMTCD010000114.1, read as the reverse complement.
TGTTGAAGATGCGCACCACGCGGATGTCCACGCCGTTCTGGCGGTGGTAGTCGAAGAACAGGGTTTCGGCGCAGCGTTTGCCCTCATCGTAGCACGAGCGGATGCCCACCGGGTTGACATTCCCCCAGTAGGATTCCGGCTGCGGGTGCACGGCGGGATCGCCATAGACCTCGGAGGTCGAGGCCTGGAACACCCGCGCCTTGAGGCGCTTGGCCAGCCCTAGGCAGTGGATCGCGCCCATGACCGAGGTCTTGATCGTCTTGATCGGATTGTGCTGGTAGTGGGGCGGCGAGGCCGGGCAGGCGAGGTTGTAGATCTGGTCCACCTCGAACTTGAACGGCTCTGTGACATCGTGGCGGACCAATTCGAAATACGGATGATCCCGCATGTGCAGGACGTTGCGCTTGCGGCCGGTGAAGAAGTTGTCGAGGCAAATGACCTCGTGGCCTTCGTTGAGCAGACGCTCGCATAAATGCGACCCGAGAAAACCCGCGCCGCCGGTGATGAGTATGCGCATGGCGGGAGAAAAGCGGCTTTCCGAATGACTGGCAAGCCCCGTGGAGAGATACGCAGGCCGCCATACAAGCAATCTACCGGCCGGCTCAAATCAGGTGTGAGAACATGGCATCGCGCAGCTTGGGCTCGAACCAGGTGCTCTTGGGCGGCATGATGCCGCCGGCATCGGCAATCTCCATCAGGTCCTCGATGCCGGTCGGGAACATCGAAAACGCGCAGGCGAATTCGCCGGAATCGACGAGCTTTTCCAGTTCCGCTGTGCCGCGAATGCCACCGACGAAGGCGATGCGCTTGCTGGTGCGCGGGTCGTCGATGCCGAACAAGGGCGCGAGCACCTCGGTTTGCAGCAATGAAACGTCGAGCAGGTCGATGGCGCTGCGACCGATGGTGAATTCCGGCTTGAAAGTGAGCCCGCGCCATTGGCCGGCGAGGTAGAATGCCAGTTCGTGTTTCCCGCCCGGCACGGGATCCGTGTTTTCGGCAACCTCGAACACGCGGCCGAGCTCGGCGAGGAGATCCTCCGGCGAGTGGCCGTTGAGGTCCTTGAGCGCGCGGTTGTAGGCGAGGATCTTCATCTGGTCGTGCGGGAAGATCACGGAAAGGAACCCCGCGCTGCCGCCGGCGCCGCCGCGGCTCCGGAAGACACGCCCGGCTGCGGCGCTGCGGTGGTGGCCGTCGGCGATGTAAAGCGCGGGCAGCTTGGCAAATTCGGCGACTAGGAAATCGATGTCGGTCTGCTCCGCAACCGGCCATGAGCTGTGGCGCACGCCGTCGGGCGCGGTGAAATCGATTTCCGGCGCGCCGGCGGTGATGCGGGAAACCAGGGCGTCGATTTCCGGCACGGCCTGGTAGGTGAGAAAGACCGGCCCGGTCTGAGCATCGAGCGTCTCGATGTGGCGCACGCGGTCGTCCTCCTTGTCCGGGCGCGTGAGTTCGTGTTTCTTGACGATGTTCCGCAGGTATTCGTCGCAGCTGGCCAAGGCCACGAGGCCCGTCTGGCTGTGATCGCCCATCAATTGCCGGTAGAGATGGAACACCGGCTGCGGATCGCGCCGCAGGATGCCGTCGGCGATCAGTTTTTGGAAATTTTCCCGGCCCTTGGCATAGACCGCGTCGCTGTAGGGATCGGTGTCTTCGGGCAGGTCGATTTCCGGCTTGGAAACATGGAG
>JBMTCD010000113.1:0-11686 GCA_049430545.1 Luteolibacter sp. | reverse complement strand
CCGCTCGCTGATCCGCGGCATGTTCCGCCTGCAGGACTTCGTCTGGTTCGCCTCCTTCATCGTCGTCTGCCTGCTCGGCACCAGCGCCATCCTCTCGGCCAAGCGCGCCTGACCGGATTCCCTAATTTCAAACCTCATATTTCAGATTGATATGAAAATCACCCACCCCGTCACCCGTTCGGCATTCGGCATCGCGGCGCTGGCCGCCATCGCCATCCTCGCCAACTGGCTGGTCTCGCTCACCCCCATGGGCAACCGCGGCGTCGATTTCACTGAAAACAAAATCCACACGCTTTCCGATGGCACCAAGGCCATCCTGGGCGAACTCGACAGCCCGGTCGTGATCCGCTACTACGCCTCCCGTAGCAGCGACTACATGCCCGAGGAGGTGAAAATCCACATGCGCCGCGTGGACGACATGCTCAAGGAATACGCCGCGCTCTCCGACGGCAAGCTGCGCGTCGAGAACCTCGATCCCGAACCCGACACCGACGCCGAGGACTCCGCCAACCTCGACGGCATCAGCGGCCAGCGCATCAACGACCAGAACCTCTACTTCGGCCTCGCCGTCTCGTGCCTCGACAAGACCAGCGTGATCCCCTTCATCGATCCGCGCGACGAGACGATGCTGGAATACCATCTTTCCAAGGCCATCGCCGAGGTCACCACCCCGGTGAAACCGAAGATCGGCGTCATGTCCGCCTTTGACCTGGCGGGCGGCCCGCCGATGATGCCCGGCCAGCAGGGCAACCAGGCGTGGGTGATCTATCAGCAGCTGAAGCAGTCCTTCGAGATCGAGGACATCCCGATGGACGGCGCCGCAATCGACGCGGAAGCGATCAAGGTCCTGCTGCTCTTCCACCCGGCCGGCATCACGCCCGAGGCCGAGTTTGCCGTGGACCAATACGTGCTCAATGGCGGCACCGTGGTCGCCTGCCTCGACGCCTACTCGGTGGCCGCCCAGATGACCGGGGGCGGCAACCCGATGATGGGCATGGCCGGCACTCCCACCACCTCCACGCTGCCCACCCTCCTCGGTGCCTGGGGCCTTTCCTTCGAGTCCGGCCAGGTTCTCGCCGATCCCGCCTACGCCACCCGGCTCGCCGGCGACCGCATGGCCCTGGCCGTGCTGACGCTCGACAAGCAGGCGATGCCGCAGGCCGACAACGTCATCACCAAGGACCTTGAATCCGTCACCTTCTTCCTGCCCGGTGCCTTCAGCCTCAAGGGCGGCGGCGGTGTCGCTTCCAACACGCTGCTCAGATCCACCAGCGGTGCCGGTTTTGTCAACTCGATGCAGGCCTCGCAACTCGCGCCAGAACTCACGACGTCATTCCGTTCCTCCGGCACCGCCTACGATCTCGTCACCCACCTCCACGGCACCTTCAAGACCGCTTTCCCCGAGGGCAGGCCGGGCGACAACGCCGAGGCCGGAGATGACAAGGAGGAGGCAAACGGCGGGAAGGAAGACAAGCCGGAAACCGATGCGCTCAAGGAAGGCAAGGCACCCGGCAATGTGTTCCTGATCGCCGACGTGGATGCCTTCTACGACCGCTTCGCCTACAACGAGCAACTGCTGCGCATGGGCCTCGCCTCGCCCGTCAACGGCAATGCCTCGCTGCTCTTCAACCTGATCGACCAGGCGGTCGGCTCCAAGCACCTGATTGGCTCGCGCTCGCGCGCCGCGATCCGACGGCCATTCACCGTGGTCCAGAAAATGGAGGCCGAATTCAATGAACAGGTCGGCGCGAAGATCGCCGAGTTCCAGGAGAAGCGCAACGCCGCTCAAACGCGCCTCAACGAGCTGCAATCCCAGAAGGCCAGCGGCTCCGAGCTCTACCTCTCGCCCGAGCAAGAGGCGGAAATCCGCAAGCTGCGCGAGGAACAGGTGGAATACGCCCGCCTGATCCGTGAGCAGGAAAAGGACCTCCGCCGCCAGAAGGACAAGCTCGCCGGCAAGATCACGCTGCTCAACGTGGCCGCCATGCCCGCGCTGGTGGTCCTTTTCGGCCTCTCGCTCTTCCTGCAGCGCCGCCGCTACACCCGCGCCCGCTGACCGGGTAATTCCGAATCTCAAATTTCAAATTTCAAATCCCGCATTCCCATGAACAAGCGTCAGGTCATCATCCTTTGCATCGTCGCCATCATCCTTGCCGCCGCCGTTGCGGTGATGAAATTCACCGGCAAGGAAACCGTCCAGAGCACCACGGCACGCGCCGCAGGTGAAACCCTGTTCGGGAAATTCCCCGCCAACGAGATCGCATCGGTCGCCATCACCGGCGTGGACGGCACGGTCACCATCGAGCAAAAGGACGGGAAGTGGACGGTCGCCGAGCGCGACGGCTACCCGGCCGACACCTCCGCGGTGAACGAATTCATCCGCACGCTGGCCGAACTCAAGGTGACGCGCGGCATGGAGGCCGGCCCGTCGTTCGCCCCGCGTTTCGGCATGGACGAGAACGCCGCCGTGGCGGAGGAGCGCGGGTTCACCGCCGTCTTCAAGGACGCCGCGGGCAAGGAACTCGCCACCGTTTCGCTCGGCAAGAACATCGAGAGCGGTGCCAGCGCCAGCCCCTTCGGTGGAGCGGCGGCTGTCGGCCGCTACATCCGCAACCACGCCGATGAGTCCGGCTTTTACGCCATCAGCGAAATGTTCCCGTCGATCAGCGACGAGGCCTCGCGCTGGCTCGACGATGCATTCTTCAGTCCGGAGAAAATCAAATCCGTCACGCTCCACCGTCAAGGTGGCGAGGAAGCCGTATGGAAGGTCAGCCGCGAGACCGAGGACGCCGAGTTCAAGCTCGATGGCGCGACCGGCGACGAAACGCTCAACACCACCAATGCCGCGCCGCTGAAGAGCCTTTTCTCCTACGCGCGCTTCAACGACGTGCTGCGCGCCGCCGAGATCGAAGCCCGCGCCGATGCGGCAAACAAACGCAGCGCGATGATCGAGACCTTCGACGGTTTCACCTACCGTCTCACCATCACGCCTGCCAAGCCGGAGGAAAGCGCGGGCGCGACCGTCGGAGAGGAAATGCTGCTCACCGTGGACGTCAGCGCAGAGTTGCCAAAGGAGCGCGAAAGGGGGGGAAACGAAACTCCCGAAGACGCCAAGGTGAAGGATGAGAGCTTCCAGGAGCGCCAGAAGGCCCTCACCGAAAAACTCGGCAAGGAGAAGGGCTTGGCCGGCCGCACCTTCCTCGTCGCCAAGAGCACGGTCGATGCACTGCTCAAGGAACGCGCCGACCTCGTCACCAAGGCCGAACCCGCCGCGGAAAACAATGCCAACCAAGGCTCCGTGCAGAATCTCCCAGGCGGCATCGTGACCACTCCGCCGCGCTCGGTCGCCACGCCGCCGATCGAGGCCGTCACCCCGCCGATCGCCATCCCGCCGCTCGAAGAGACAGAGGAAAACAAGGCTGATCAGAACAGCGGGAAGTCCGGAAATTGACCGTTCCAACGGCGGCGATCCCGTGTAGGTTCGCCGCCGTCATGGCCCGCCTTCCCGGATTCTCATTCCTCGCACTACTGGCCGTCGCCAGCGCGGAGCCTTCCGCGCGGCCCAACATCCTGTTCCTGTTCAGCGACGACCAGCAGGCCGATGCCATCGGCGCGCTCGGCAACCCACACATCCGCACGCCGCACATCGACCGCCTCGTCGGCGAGGGCGTTTCTTTCACCAACGCCTACATCATGGGTGCCTCGTCGCCGGGCGTCTGCCTGCCGTCGCGCGCCGCACTGCTGAGTGGCCGCACCCTGTGGAATCTCGAAAACCAGGGCATCTGGGGATATGAGATCTCCGCAGAAAACAAAACCCTGCCCGAGGTGTTCCGCGAAAACGGATATCTCACCTTCGCCACCGGCAAGAACGATCCGGGAAAAGCCGGCCACATCGGCCGCGCCTACACCCATGGCGACAAGTTGTTGCTCCAGGGAATGAGCCGCCAATTCAATCCGCCGCTCCATCCGTTCAAGCCGGACGGCGACTACAAGGGAGTCAAGGCCAGCCGCGATGACGACCGCCACTCGGCCGTGATCTATGCCGACGCCGCCATCCGGTTCATCGAGGAGCACGCCGGAAAAGGAAAGCCGTTCTACGCCTATATCGCCTTCCAGACGCCGCACGACCCGCGGCAGGCCCCGGAGGAATACCATGCGCAATACCATTCCGACGACATCCCGCTGCCCGAATCCTTCATGGCACGGCATCCCTTCGACAACGGCATGCTGAAGATCCGCGACGAGACGCTCGCCCCCTTCCCTCGCACGCCGGAAACCGTCCGCCGGCATATTGCGGACTACTACGCCACCATGACCCACACCGACGCCCAGATCGGACGCATCCTCGCGGCGCTGGAAAAATCCGGGCAATACGACCACACGATCATCGTCTTCGCCTCCGACAACGGCCTCGCCCTCGGACGCCACGGGCTGATGGGCAAGCAAAACCTCTATGATCACTCGCTGCGCGTGCCGATGGTCATCGCCGGCCCGGGCATCCCGCGCGGCGAAAAACGCGATCCCTTATGCTATCTCTATGATATCCATCCGACCTTGTGCCAACTCGCCGGACTGCCGGTGCCGGAAACGGTGGAATTCAAAAGCCTCGTGCCGCTGGTTTCCGATCCCTCGGCCAAGCACCGCGATCACCTCTACTTCGCCTTCATGTCATGGCAGCGCGCGCTGCGAGACGCCCGCCACAAGCTCATCGAATACTGCGTGGACGGCGCGCGCCACACCCAGCTCTTCGACCTCGCGGAAGACCCTCACGAAATCCACAACCTCGCCGCAGATCCGGCCCACGCCGCCAACCTCGCCCGCCTGCGCAAGCTGCTGGAGCAGGAGCGCGTCCGCCTCAACGACGGCACCACGCCCCATCCCTTCAGCCGCAAGCAGGGCGAGGATTTCTGGAGCGCCTGCCAGTCGGCCAAGCGCCCCTGATCTCAGCGCACCTGTCCAAACTCGGTCCGCGGCTTTTCCGTGACGTGCGCCCGGTAGCGCAGCAAGGCCTCAAGGAAATAGTAGTCCGCATAGACCAGCGGCACGTCGATTTCCGAATCGCCGGGCAAGTGGCCGGTCGAGTGGCGCAAAACGAAATTCCCATTACTGCCCGGCTCCGCGAGATAGGCGGGCGAGGCGAGCGACAACAATTGCCCGCGCGCGAAATCAAGGAACTTCCCGCCCTCCGGAGCGAGCCGGCCGAGTTCGGTCAATGCCGAGGCCATGATCGCGGCGGCAGAGGCATCGCGTGGCACGCCCTCCCCTGCCCTCACGCCGAGGTCCCAACACGGCACTTTGTCGTCCGGCAGGTTCGGGTGGTTGATGACAGCCTCCGCCAGCGACACCGCGCGAGCAAGGTATTCCTTTTTTCCGGTTTCGCGGAACATCATGGTGAAGCCATAGATGCCCCAGGCTTGGCCGCGTGCCCAGGGAGTCAGCACATCCGCCCCCTGGCCGGCGTAGATCGCCCGGACAGATGCGGTCTCCGGGTCGTAATCCACGATGTGATAGGCGGTGCCGTCGGCGCGGAAGTGCCTGGCGTCGGTCATGTCCGCATGGCTCAGGGCGATTTCACGAAGCTTGGCATCGCCGCCGTTCTTGGCCGCCCATGAGAGCAGTTCGAGGTTCATCATGTTGTCGATGATGACCGGGCAGATGAACGGTTTGTGGTCCCACGAGCGGATCATGCCGAGCTTGGGAACATGGCGGGACGCGAGGGCGGCGGCGGCATCGCGCAGGACCCCGCGGAACTCGTCGGATGGCGCGAGGCGCAGCGCGTTGCCATAACTGCATCCAAGCATGAAGCCACCATCGTGGTGTCCGTTGAAGTGGCGGATCCCCTCGAGCCGCCGGGTCCAGGCGAGCGCGTGGTTCTTCCATTCCTCGGCGCCGTCGTATTCGTGCAGAAACCACAGGCAGCCCGGGAAAAAACCGCTGACCCAGTCCTCCGGCCGCACCATGCGCACCTTGCCATCGTTCGCGATGGTCCGCGGCTGGCCGGGTTGCCCGGAGATCTCCTCAAGCATGCCCCGGTATTGGACCGCGGCCCTTTCAAACACGGCGGGCATCCGATCCATCAGCGGGTCTGCGGCGGATACCGGAAGGGAACACCATACGAGGAGCGGAAAGATGAAGCGTGCGGTCATGACGGACGGAAAGATGAATTGAAGCGGATGGATGATACGACAGCCAAAGCCTCGATTTTCCAATCCTCGGAAGTTCGGACACCCGCGCGGGCAATCGCCGGGATCCTTGTTCACCTGTCAAAAGTCGCGGCACAGTGACACGCGGACAAGTCCGGCAAAAAACCATCATCATGCCCATCGAAGACCACCGCCGCATGCCAAGCATCCTTTTTTCCTTCCACGCCACGGGCAATCCGGGTTTTGTCGCGCGCCAAGCATGTATGTGATTTCCATCGCGGCGCTGAAGCGCAACACCGCCATCCTGCGCCAAGTGAAGGAATCGGCGGGCTGCGGGCTGGTGCTCGCGCTCAAGGGCTTCGCCTGCTGGAAGGCGTTTGCCCACATCCGCGACGACCTCGACGGCTGCTGCGCCTCGGGCCTGTGGGAGGGGCTGCTCGCCCGCCACCACTTCGGCAAACACGTGCTCGCCTATTCGCCCGCCTACGACGAGGACGACATCCGGCAGCTTTGTGACTTCGCCCATCACCTCGATTTCAACTCGCTTTCCCAGTGGCGGCGCTTTCGTGAAACCGTGATGGATCATCCACGCTTCCGCAGCGGCGAGCTGCTGTGCGGCCTGCGGATCAATCCGGAATGCTCCACCGGCCAGACACCCATCTACGACCCCTGCGTCGCCGGTTCGCGCCTCGGCATCCCCTCCGGACAACTCGCGGGAGCGGACCTTTCAGGCATCAGCGGGCTGCATTTCCACACGCTCTGCGAGCAGAACTCCGACGATCTGGAGAGAACGCTCGCCGCCGTGGACGAGAAATTCGGCCACCTGCTCCGCTCGCCGCAATTCACCTATCTCAACATGGGCGGCGGCCATTGGATCACCAAGCCGTTCTACGACCGCGAACGCCTGATCCGACTCGTTCAACAGGCGCGCCGCGATTACCAGGTCGAGGTCTGGCTCGAACCCGGCGAAGCCGTTGCCATCCACACCGGCGTGCTGCGCGCCACCGTGATGGATGTGTTCGAATCCGCCGGCCACCGGCTCGCCATCCTCGACGTCTCCGCCACCGCCCACATGCCCGACGTGCTGGAAATGCCCTACCGCCCGGATGTGTTCCTCGTCGAGCGGAGCGCGGACTTCAGTCCGCAACAACCGGCGGTCACTTTCGAGGGCGAAAGCTATGTCTCGGCCGGCGATCCCGCCAATATCCAATCTTCAATACTCAATCATCCATTCGTTCACCGCCTCGGCGGCCCCACCTGCCTCGCCGGCGATGTCATCGGCGACTACTCCTTCCCCCGTCCGCTCGTGCCGGGCGACACGCTTGTCTTCGACGACATGGCCCACTACACCATGGTCAAGACCACCACCTTCAACGGCGTCAAACACCCGCCCATCGCCCTCCAGCACGAGGACGGGAAATTGGAAATCATCCGCCGCTTCGGCTACGAGGACTTCCGCGACCGGCTGGCGTGATGGCGCGCCGTGCCGGGAATTCATGCTCCTGACCTTGCCACCCCGGTCGAATTCTGTTGGATTGCGCGCACTCGTGAATCACGGCACCCGCAGGGGGCGCTGATCGATGGCACGCAGGAATCGAGCATGAACAAAAAGTACCTCAACGAGGCGGACATCCGCACCAAGTTCATCACGCCCGCCATCACCGGGCCGGGTGGATCGAAGTGGGATGTGCTCAACCAGATCCGCGAGGAGGTCTATTTCACGAAGGGCCGGGTCCTGGTCCGCGGCAAGACCGTCCAACGAGGGAAGGCAAAGAAGGCCGATTACCTCCTCCTTTACCGCCCGAACCTCCCGCTCGGCGTCGTCGAGGCCAAAGACAACAACCACGCGGTGGGCGGCGGCATGCAGCAGGCGCTCGAATACGCCGAGATCCTCGATATCCCGTTCGCCTACAGTTCCAACGGCGACGCCTTCCTCGAACACGACCGCACGGCCACCAGTGGCACCGTGACGCGGGAGATCCCGCTCGACGAGTTTCCCACCCCGGAAGAACTCTGGAACCGCTACCGGGCCGCCAAGGGCCGCCAAGGGCTACAGCCAGGCCGAGGAGACGATCATCGCGCAGGATTACTACGACGACGGCTCCGGCAAGGTCCCACTCTACTACCAGATCATCGCCATCAACCGCACCGTCGAGGCCATCGCCCGCGGGGAGGACCGCATCCTGCTCGTGATGGCCACCGGCACCGAGGAGGAAAAGAACATCTACAAGGAGTTTTCCCCGGATTTCTTCGACCTCGTCATCGTGGACGAGTGCCACCGCGGCAGCGCCGCCGATGACGCCGCCTGGCGGCAGGTGCTCGAATACTTCTCCAGCGCCACCCAGATCGGCCTCACCGCCACGCCCAAGGAAACCCGCGATGTCTCGAACATCGAATACTTCGGCGAGCCGATCTACACCTACTCCCTGCGCCAGGGCATCGCCGACGGCTTCTTGGCACCCTACAAGGTCATCCGCATCGGCCTCGACAAGGACCTCGACGGCTGGCGGTCCGAGGACGGCCAGCGGGACAAATACGGCCAGCTCATCGAGGACCGCGAATACAACCTCCGGGATTTCGACCGCAACCTGATCCTCGAAAAGCGAGCTGCTGCCGTCGCCGCCAAGGTCACCGAGTTCCTCAAGGCCACCGACCGCTTCGCGAAGACCATCATCTTCTGCGAAAACATCGACCACGCCGAGCGCATGCGGCAGGCCATGGTTAATGCCAACCCCGACCTCGCCGCCGCCAACCCCAAATACGTCATGCGCATCACCGGCGACAACGACGAGGGCAAGGCCCAGCTCGACAACTTCATCGACCCGGAGCAGACCTACCCGGTCATCGCCGTCACCTCCCGCCTCATGAGCACCGGCGTGGACGCCCAGACCTGCAAGCTCATCGTGCTGGACCGCCGCATCAAGAAAAAGGCCCTGCCGCACGTCCTGTGCATGACCAACCTCCTGCTCCACGGCATCGACGTGCCCTCCAACGTCCGCCACGACAACACCCTCGCCCGCCTGCCCAACGGCGTCTTCGCCCCCTACACCGGCATCAAGACCAACCTGCTCTTCTTCACCAATGGCATGCCCGCCCGCGAGGTCTGGTATTACGAGCACCCCTACCCGCCGGGAGCCAAGAACTACAACAAGACCAAGCCGATCGGCATCGAGGAGTTCGACACCGAGAAAAAATGGTGGGGCAAGCCCGACAAACACGGCCTCTACTCCAAGCGCGAGGAAACCGGGCAAGCCTGGCGCGTCTCCGCCGAGGACATCGCCAGAAACGGCTACAACCTCGACATCAAGAACCCACACTCCAGCGACGACGGCCCCGGCGATTTTTCTCACCTCCTGCCCGAATACGAAAAGCTCCTGAAACAGCTCGCGGAAACCAAGGCCCAGCTCAAAGCCGAGCTCCAAGCCGCCCTCGGCCGATGACCAAGACGCTCGAAAACTCGCTGAAATCCAGCCTTTTAGACCGCGTGGTTGCGAAAGGGCAAGTTTCGCCTTGCTCGGATCCGGGAATCTTGCATCTTTCCTTCAACAACACCTCCCACGCCTCTCCACGATGCGCACCAAGGGAGGTTACTTTTTTTCCGGGCGATGCCTCTGGAAGGAGGTATCCATGAGCAAGCCGGCGAAAACCTACCGGGAACAGCTAGACATCCTCAAGACGCGGGGACTGCTGGTGCACAACGAGCCGTTCGCCCTCCACTGCCTCGAACACCACAATTACTACCGCCTTTCGCCCTACCGCTTTCCATTCACAGCGCCGGGAAATCGTGACGCGTTTCTCCCCGGAACCACGTTCGAGCAGCTCTGGAAACTTTACGCGTTTGATCGCAAGCTCCGGCATCTGGTCATTGAAGCCTGCAAGAGCGTGGAAATCTCCCTGCGGGCACGTTGGGCCTACCAAGTGGGGCATGCGCTCGGTCCGTTGGGCTATTTGGACAACCAGTACTTCTCGTCCCCGCTCGTCCATGCGAGGACCTTGGTGAAACTGCATGAAGAAATGGAACGAAGCCGCGAGGACTTCATTCAGCACCATCGCGCCAATCTTCAGATGCCTTGGCCGCCCGCATGGGTGATTGTGGAAATTGCCTCCTTCGGAAATATCTCCAATCTCCTCAGCCAATTGCGCCAGTCGGCCATCCGCCAGGCAATCGCTAACCCTTTCGGAATGGACGAGCAGACGTTCTGCTCCGTCATGCACCACCTGTCAGTCCTCCGCAACACCGCCGCATACCACTCGAGGCTCTGGAACCGGAATTTCGTATTTAAATTCAAACTACCCAGGAAAAAGCCGCCTCAGCTGTTTCCAAACTTTTTCGTCGATCCTGCGGTCCCAAAAAATCAGGGCAAGATCCACAACTCCCTCGTCTTGCTGCTGCATCTGATGACCTGCATTGAAGCCGCCTCGGATTGGCCCGAACGCCTCATCCGCCTGCTCCTTTCCCTTGACCCCATACTGATTCCGGAAATGGGATTCCCCGCCGATTGGAAAAACCGTCCGATGTGGAGCAAACTGATCACTTCTCTTCCATGACCTCAACATTCCTTTCGCAATCACTCGGTCCACCATGGTGCTTCCTCAACCAGCTCGTCGAAACCAAGGCCAAGCTCAAAGCCGAGTTCCACGCCGCCCTCACTGCATCCAGGGAGCCAAGGCATGAGCGTTGCCATCGATACCTTTTTCGGGAAGTTCGGGGAACTGGCGGATGATGTCGAAGCCGTGCCAAAATTACGAGCTTTGCTGATTGATAGTGCCATACACGGTCTTCTCGTTAAGAACGATCCAGCCGATAAAGCTGTCTCTCTTCTCGCTCCTCCGCGCAAGGTCCAATCACTTCCGCTGAACTGGCGAACTGGAAGCCTCGGAGAGGCATTCTCTTTTGAGTATGGCGATAACCTTCCTAAACCAAAGCGTAGCGAAACAGGGGAGGTTCCAGTATACGGATCAAATGGAATCGTGGGGACGCACAACAAGGCCCTAACCGAAGAGCCCTCGATCATTGTGGGGCGAAAAGGATCAGCTGGTGCATTGAACCTTGCTAACGGACCTTCATGGACGACAGATGTTGCTTACTACGTTACTCCATCTGACGAGATTGACCTGCGATACACGTTCTATCTCTTTACGTCTTTGCGGTTGGATGAACTGGGAAAGGGAATCAAACCGGGGCTGAGCCGAAAAGAAGAATACACATTGCCAATCAACCTTCCGCCCCTCGCCGAGCAGCGTCGGATCGTCGCCAAAGTCGATCAACTGATGGCCTTGGTGGACGAGTGGGAAGCCCGCCTCACCGTCACCCGCACCACCGCCACCCACCTCCTCGACGCCCTAGTGGCGGAACTGACATCCAGCGCCAAAGGCGCGACACCATCCCAGCCTGGGGCAACGCCCCAGGGAAAATCGCGACAGAATTTTTGAGGGCTGATGGCCCGATCCATCACCCCCGCACACGGAAAGATCGCCGCTCCCCCGGATGGATCGCGCCGTTGGCGCTCAATCTCCTTATCCAATACGGTCCCCCGGGGCGT
>JBMTCD010000112.1:0-11728 GCA_049430545.1 Luteolibacter sp. | reverse complement strand
CGTCTTGGCGGTTCAATTTCTTCCGATTCATGCCGAATTTCTCAAGGAATCATCCTAGGTAGCCGCCCTGGCCACATCACCGTCATTTGAGAATTTACAAAGGAAAACAGGAACCACGAAAAACACGAAAGTTCACTAAAATCAAAGAGTTGAAGCGAGAGTGCCGTTCACCCTGTGAGTGAAAGCCCAATCATCCGCAAGTCTCTCTCCTTTCGTGCTTTTTCGTGTGTTTCGTGGTTATCATTTCGGAATTCAGGTTTACAAGCCGGAGCCGCGCTGCTGGAGTTCCGACCGCTTCGCGTCATCAGCCATGTTTTACTTGATCAGAATTCTTGGCCGGATCTCGGTCATCGTTGCGGTGTTGCTCGCAGCGTTGGTGGTGTTGAACCGCCGGCCCGCGGCTCCACCCAAGGTGGCGGGGCCGGTCACTGCGCCGGCCGAGCTTCCCGGCGAGCCAAGCGCTGCGGCCCAAGGTGAACCGGCGCTTGCCGTCGCGAAGCGCTTCACCAGCGCCACCAGCCAGGAAGAACGCTTGAAATGCGTGAGGCAAGCCGACGAAGTGGCGGCGCAGATGGCGGATTTTTTCAATCGTGGGCCTGGCGCGCATGAGAAAGTGGAGGCCGTCGTGCCGATGGGGCCGGTGGTGGTGGGAGAGCTGAATTATGAATCTTTCAGAGTGAGGATGACCGACGGAAAGATGCGCATCCTTGGTGTGGTGCCCACCGGTGACGGTGCCAAAGTCGATTTCCATGCCTATGCCCGCCATGGTTCGCAACCGTGGTCGGCGATGGTGAGCGGCGAGGCCAAGGAGGCCGCGGAAATGAGGGTTTTGGTCCAGCTGGGGAATTACTACAATTTCGGCTTCGATGATGAACAACGCTGGCAGAATTTCACCGCCACTTCACCGGACCTCGAGCAGCCGCTGCAGTTTTATCTCGAACGCAACAATCCCGCGATCGCGCAACTGAGGGAGGTGAGCCCCGTCCGCCCCACCCGCGTCACTCTGGCCATCCGCCCGGTGGCGGACAGCCATCTCAATGGCCAATTTGAAATCACCCGCTGCCTGAACCTCGGGTGGGTGCTGCCCGAATCATGAATTCCGCCAACCCATGAAACGATTGCGCAAACTCTGGCGGTCGCCGCTTTTTCGGTTCATCCTCGATTGTCTGGTTCTGGTGGCGGGCATCGCCGGCTGCGCCCTGCTGGCAAAACCGTCTTATCAGGTTTTCCGGGAATGGCGGACTGAAAAGATGGCCAGTCTCGCCGCCGTCAAGCTGTCGGAGGATGATTTCCATGAAGCGAAACGCCTGTCCAAGGCAGTGCTGCTGATGCACAACAATCGGCACGACATGTTGGTGGTGCTCCAGCGGGCGATGGAAGCACTCAAGGACCCCAGCGCCGCGCAGCTTTCCCGCGTGTTGATGGTCCACCCCGACGCCACGGAGGAGGACCGCATCCGGGGCTTCCGCGATACCTGTGCCAGCATGCCCATCGCCATGGTCAGCGCCATCTGGCAGTCGCTGGGCAGGGAAAAGGCTCAGTCGCCGGATTACCTCGTGCCCTTTGCCACCCGCTGGATCGATGAAGGTCTCTCCGATCACAGGGGCATACTGTTGATCCACCGCAGTGATCTCGGCGAGCATCCGGAACTGCGGTTGCAGGCGATCCGCGAGTTGATGCGGAGCAAGCGGGACCCCATGCTGATTCAAAGTCAGGTCCACATCGCAGACATGATTTCCGAGGGTGGAAAGACCGCGCTTCCCGCCTTCCGCCTGCTTGCGGAAGTTCCTTTGGAAAAATTCCGCCCGGGCGGTTTCCCGGACCTTGAGGGATGGATCGGCACGCGGCAGGATGCGACGGTGGACGATCATTTGCTCGCCCTGATCCAGAAGCGGCAACGTTTTCCCGGCCAGCTGTCCGAACTCGGCAAGGACGCCATCGCCCGCTTTGGCGACAAGGATCCAGCCGCGGTCGGCCGCTGGCTCAACCAGCACGGCATGGCCGGAAAAACCCTGGATTTGTTGCCGGCGGAGATGGCCGCAAGCGACGCCGGGCCATTTCTCGCCCGAGCCGATGCATTGATCGCCCTGGAGCGCTGGCCGGAGGCAATCGAGTGGCTGGCCACCCCGCCACCCGGCAAGGTGCCGATGCTCGAACTCCACTCCCGCCGCATGATGTGTGACGGCAAACCGGGCGAGGCGATACGCCAGGGGGTGGCATGGAAACAGGCGCTGCTCGAAGTGGGGGCCGGCCCGGATCCCGACGCCTTGCTCGAATTCAGCCGCCGGATGTATCAGGCCGGCATCGAGGAAATCGCCGACGAGGCGCTGGTCGCCGCGCTGCGAACCGGCCGCGGGCGACTGCCGTTCTGGTCGCAAATCAGGCACTTGTTTCCCAAGCTGCGACAAAGGCAACAGGGGCAGGCGATGTTTGAAATCGCTTCTGTGATGGCCAAATACGAACCCACCAATGTGGAGGCCCACATTGAGGCGCTGGATTTGGAATGCATTCTTGGCAAAAGCGAACCCGCCGTGCTGGTCGAACGCGTCCAGCAAATCGAAATGCGTCTCCCGGCCATCACCAGCGAGCGCCGCTTCCGCGAACTCAAGGCCACCGCGCTGTTGCAGGCGGAAGACGCCGCTGCCGCACTCGCCGCCTGCGGCCCGGCGATCAGCGAAACCGATCCAACCAACGACCGGCTCATCGCGGTGGCCGCCGTGGCCACGGCCATGCTGAACGAAAACGATGATTCCTCACAGCTCCTGACGCGGGTGGTTTGGAATCGCATGCTGCGTGAGGAAAAACAATTTTTCACCCGCATGCTGACCGAACTTTCCGCCCCCGGCACCACGGAACCGATCGGCAATCGTTTCGATCCGAAGATCCTGCCGCCGACCGACGAGACCTTTGACCTCCCGCCCGCCCCGGAGATCCTGCCGCCACTTGAAGGAGAATTTGGCAAGGCCGGTGAAGCGGAACCCCTCAAACCGATCCCCGATTCGATCCACCAGCAGTTCGAACCCAAGGCCCCGCCGCCGGAAGAGCCGTGACAACGGCGATGTATGGGATCATGCACCGCCACCGATGTCCACGCCGCCGCCCCATACCACCGCCGCGCTTGCCAGGCATCTGGGCATTTCCCGCTGGAGGGTCTCGCGGGCTGCTCGAACTCATCCACAGCGGCGGCGCTGAGCTTCCGCCCCGCGAGTTCATCGTCCATCCGAAACTCGTGATCCGCCAATCCACAGGGCCGGCTTGTCGGTCAGAAAAAGAAAATGGGAACCACGAAAGACACGAAAGTTCACCAAAGTCAAAGAGCTGAAAGCCTTGGCGGTTTCACATTCCAGTTGTGGATGAGGTTGACTTAAAGTGATTGACCTTTCGTGCTTTTTCGTGGGTTTCGTGGTTTGCATTTCGAGATTTAGAGTTATCAACTCGGAATCATGCCCTTCGACCAAGGCCAGTTCGACTTCGACGCGCCCGGCAGCGACGCCGGCTGGCGGCGGTGGCGCGAGGATCTCGAACGACAGCAGCAGGCCTTCGAGTCGCGCTGGGGCGTGGTGCTCGGGAAGCGGGTGGTCGTTTCACTCAAGGATCATGCCAAACCCCTCCGCGGCATGCTGGAGTGGATCGATCGCGGGAGGTCCGGGAACGGGAACGCGCCGCCGCGTTTCCGCCTGCGCGGGCTGGAGTTCGGCCACGAGGAAATCGAGAGCATCGTCCAGGAAGATGCGTGAGGGGTGGCGCTCAGAAGCGCAGGAAATTCTCCAGCATCTTCCGGCCGTCCTGGGTGAGGATGGATTCCGGGTGGAACTGCACGCCGTGCACCGGGTGCTGTTTGTGCGCGAGGCCCATGATTTCGCCTTCATCGGTCCACGCGGTGATTTCCAGGCAGTCGGGCAGGGTCTCGCGCTTCACGATGAGCGAGTGGTAGCGGGTGGCCTCGAAGGGCTCGGGCATGCCGGCGAACACGCTCTTGCCGGAGTGGTGGATGAGCGAGGTCTTGCCATGCATTAGGCGGTCGGCGCGGACCACCTCGCCGCCATAGACCTGGCCGATCGACTGGTGGCCGAGGCAAACGCCGAGGATGGGCGTGGTGGGCCCGAGTTCGCGGATCAGCTCCAGCGAGATGCCGGCTTCGTTGGGCGTGCAGGGACCGGGCGAGATGCAGATGCGCTCCGGATGCAAGGCCTTGATTTCCTCCACCGTGATCGCGTCGTTGCGGAACACCTTCATCTCCGCGCCCAGCTCGCCGAAGTATTGGACGAGGTTGTAGGTGAAGGAGTCGTAGTTGTCTAGAATCAGAAGCATGGGTGGATGGAGCTTGAAGATTTTTGAACCGCAGATGGATGCGGATGCACGCAGATGAAGAGGGATTGGGATTTTGGAATGGGTGTCGGAAATTCAGCCCATTTCCATTATATGTGTTTATCTGCGTGAATCCGCGGTTGAATCCATTTTCTTTCGATCAGTCCTCCAGCGTTTTCGCGAGAGCGATGGCTCGGAGCATGCCTTTGGCCTTGTTGACGGTTTCGTTGTATTCGTAGGCGGGATCGGAGTCGGCGACGACGCCCGCGCCGGCCTGGACGTAGGCTTTGCCGTCCTTGAGCAGGCAGGTGCGCAGGGTGATGCAGGAGTCGTGCGAGCCGTCGAAGCCGAAATATCCCACGGCCCCGGCGTAGGCGCAGCGTTTGTTTTTCTCCAGCGAGTTGATGATCTGCATCGCGCGGATCTTGGGCGCGCCGCTGACGGTGCCGGCGGGGAAGGTGGCGCGCAGCACATCGTAGGCGCTGTGGCCGGGCGCGAGCTCGCCGGTGACGTTGGATACGATGTGCATGACGTGGCTGTAGCGCTCGACGATCATGAAGTCGTCCACCTTCACCGAGCCGTGTTTTGCGATGCGGCCGACATCGTTGCGGGCGAGGTCCACCAGCATGAGGTGTTCGGCGCGCTCCTTGGGGTCGTCCAACAGGTCGGCGGCGAGCGCGTCGTCCTCCTCCGGGGTTTTTCCGCGCCAGCGGGTGCCGGCGATCGGGCGGATATCGATGCGGCCGTGGATCGAGCGGACGTGCACTTCGGGCGAACTGCCGACGAGTGCGAAATCGCCGAGTTCGAGGATGAACATGTAGGGCGAGGGATTGACGAAGCGCAGCGCGCGGTAGAGGTCCACCGGCGGCAGGTCGAAAGGTGTCTCGAAGCGCTGGCTGGGCACGAATTGGAAGATGTCTCCGGCGGCGATGTATTCCTTGCCGGCGCGGACCATTTGCTCGAACTCCGTCTGCGTCGTGTTGCTGGCGGCCTCGACCGGTTCCACTTTCACCAGACCGTTGAGTGCCGGCACGTGGAGCGGGCGGTTGAGGATTTCCACGATGGCGGCAATTTTGCCGCAGGCTTCCGCATGGGCACCGGCCGGCGTGGGGGATTCGTCGGTGAAGGCGTTGGCGATGACCAGCAGCCGGCGCAGGCGGTGATCGAACACCAGCAGGGTGTCGGCCAACAGGAAGATCGCGTCCGGGACGCCGAGCGCGTCGGGCGGCGGCGCACCGAGCGTGGGTTCGAACTGGCGCACCGCGTCGTAGGAGAGATAGCCGACCATGCCGCCGGAGAAAAGCGGCAGGCCTGAGAGTGCGGCGGGCTTGTAGGGTGCCATCTCGCGTTCGAGAGCGGCGAGCATGTCGTCCTCCGCAGTGTAGGAGCGCGTGTTTCCGCCCTCGCGGATGGTGATTTCCTTGCCGCGGGCCTCGAACACGCGGCGGGGATTGCTGCCGATGATCGACCATCGGCCGGCTTTTTCCGTGCTTTCCGCGCTTTCCAGCAGGAACGAATGGCGTGCGTCGCGGAGTTTCAGGTAGGCCGAGAGCGGGGTTTCAAAATCGGCGGCCAGTTGGGTGTAAACGGGCACGACATTGTGCGCTTCCGCGAGCTTGGCGAAAGTTTCCGGCGAGGGTTCGACAGGCGTGTTGTGCACGACGCGGCGAAGCATGCCCGGGATGCGGGGCAGGGCAAGCCCGGAGAACTCGCGCGGCGGAAGCGAACGACAAGATGCCCGCGCCACATCTGGTTCAGATCACATGTTCCTCTCCGGGGATCGGGACGATGACCTGCGAGTCCGGCAGGCGCTGGCCGAGTTCGTGGCGGAACCATTCGACCGCGTCGTCGTCTCCGTGGACGAGGAAGACTTTCTTGGGCCGCAGTTTCACCGCGTAATCGGCGATGGCCTCGCGGGTCGAATGGCCGCTGAAATCGAACACCCGCATCTCGCAGCGCAGCGGCACACCCTCGTGCGAGTCGTCGAGTTTGACAAGTTCGCCGGGCCTGGCCGCGCGGATGCGGCCGCCGGGCGTCTCGGGGTCGCAATAGCCGACGAAAAACAGGCCGTTGCGCTTGTTTTCCAGCAGGCCCTGGCGGGCGAAGATGTTCGAGACGGTGTTCTCGGACATCATGCCGCTGGAAAGCGCGTAGATGCAGCCGGCGCCGAACGGGATGGGGCCCTTGCGCTTGCGGTCGCTGCCCTCGATTTCCATGTCCTTGAGAAACCGGAAACCCGGCAGCTTGCGGCGGGAGACCTCGCTGTGGCGGTCGTAGATATGGGTCATCTTGGTGCTCAGTCCGCCGATGTGCACCGGGGTGTGGCGCGGCACGCGTGCTTCCTTTTTGAAGCGATGGATCATGGCCAGCACCTCCTGTGTCTTGCCCATGGCGAACACGGGAATGAGCACCGATCCCTTGCGGGCGAGCACCCGCGCGATGGATTCCGCGAGTTCGTCCTCCTCGTCGCGCCGCCGGTATCCCTCTTTGCGGGCCTGTGCGCCGCGGGTGGTTTCCACGATCAAGGCATCGACGTGTTCTTCCGGAAACAACGCGCCTTTCTGCAGCGTGCTGGGTTCGAAATTCACGTCGCCGGTGTACATCACACGCTTGCCCGCGCCCTCGATGGTGACGCCGGCTGAGCCGAGGATGTGGCCGGCGTCGTGGAAGGTGGCGCGCAGAGCGCCGTCGTGATCGAGATCGAAGGGCCGCTCGTAGCCGCGCGACTCGAAGGCGGCGGTGATGTCGTCCAGCTCGTGGTGCTCGAAGAGCGGATAATCGACGATGCCATGCTCGATGCGCTTGGCCTGCATCACATTCACCGAGTTGTGCAGCATCGCCGAGGCCAGCTCTCCGGTCTCGGGCGTGAGAAACACGCGCGCCTCCGGATGGTTTTCCAACAGCACCGGCAGCGTGCCGACGTGGTCGAGGTGCGAGTGGGTGACGATCACCGAATCTAGCGTGCCCTCGTCGATGAATTCATAATGCGGCACCGCCTCCATGCCCTCGTGCTTCGGGTGCATGCCGGCGTCCAGCACCACCTTGCATCCGCGGGTTTCCAACAGATACGAATTGGCGCCGATTCCGGCGTGGCGGCAGAGGCTCTTGAAAATCATGTGCTTTGAAGCCGCGACGATGCGAGCCCGGCGATCTCGTGTCAACCCATGTGGCCGAGCGTGCCGGCTGATTGTTTTTTGATCCCAAACAGGAAACCGAAACCACGGATGAACGCGAATGGACAATGATAGCAAGCGACTTGCGCCAAAAATGCTTTTCACCCATGGAGTGAAAGCAGCGGTCATTCCGCCGGCTTGGCGAATCCGCCGCCATGGTCTTCCGCATACCAGACTTGGCCGTTTTCCTGCAGAAGCAGAAAGTTTCCGGCGAGCATGGAAACTGGCGTGACAACGGTTGTCGGTGCCCAGGCGGGTCTCGAGCATGCAGCCAGCCGGGTTTCCAAGTCTTCCTGTCCGATCTCGCGGAACGGAAAAATCCGGCCATCGAGCAGGTCCTGGCGCAACTTCGGCCCGGGGATGAAGCGGAGATGCCAACTCCATCTGGAAACTTCGCCCGCGTCCTTCCATTCCCTGAGCTCCGCCTGCAGGATACGGTCCATCGGGGCGGGGTGGCGCCAGAAAGCACGTCGGAAAACATCGCTTCCCCCGTTCACCACCACGTCCGGCGGGTCTTCACTGATGGATGCCTGCACCGCTTCCGGCTGAGTGTTTTCATCAGCCGGCCATATCAGGCGGGCGGCTGCGAACATGCAGGCTGCCACGGGCGGAAGCAAAAGCAGTGCTTTGGGCAGGCGCATCGTTTCCGCGGTTTCAGTTGCCGGAGTTCGAGTAGGTTCTGAGGAACAATTTGATATCTGAAACGGACTTCGTGAAGCGATCGAGGCCGGCGTTTTCATCGTTCAGCAGGCCGTAGGCGGGAATGACGATCTTCCATCGGCTGTTCCAGACGCTCCGGCCGATCAGGCGGCTGTTGGTGAACTCGGCGGGGATCGAGCTGTAGAAATAGGCCGCGTCATCGACGGCCCGGAACGCCTGATGCTTGCGGCGGATCCAGAGTTGCTCGTTGAGTGTGCCCTGGGGAGTGAAGAACTCGACGTCCGAATACGGGATGGCACCGATGTTGATGGGCAGCGGCAGCGCCTGGTCGCGGATGTTCCAGGTGCGGATTGCATTGCTATCACCCAATGGAGGGACGCGCATGGTATCCTTGCCTGCCGGAATCAGATAAACATAGGGCGTGGCGGAAAGAGCGTTGGGATCCGAGCTCGCCGGACCGCCGGCTCCCGGCGTGCCTTCCGCGTAGGGGTCCATGCCGAGGTAGCCCTTGAAGACCAGACCCGAGGTGTGGATTTTGGTGCTGAAGGCGGATTGCGAATACGCATGGTCTCCGGGCGCAAGCGGCCAACCGAAGAAATTCAGCCCCGGTTCAATCGTGGTCGCGAACGGGATCACGATACCGGGCACCGCCGAGCCATCGGCCTTGCGGATGTTGTTGCAGTGGATCGCCACGTCCGGATCGTTGAGCACGTTGCTCATGATGTGCTGTTGCAGCACTTGTTTCCACAGTTGGTTGTCATCGCTGGTGGGCTGATCGGTGCGGATGCGGAAGAGTTCCTGGCGCAGCGAGAACAAGGTTCCGTTGCGATCCGGATTGTTGATCCCAAGCCGGCCTTCCACCACCGACCAATCGTCGCGCAGCCGTCCGAGAATCGATGCCAGGCCGGAATCGCCGGCGCCCTTGGGAATGGGGTTCGGGCCATCCCATGTCCCGATGGAATAGGATTGGATGATTTCATCCACGAAATTCCGGCCGGTGCTGGAACTGAGCAGACCGGTCTCGTAGTCGTAGGCCTTGGCCGCGCAGTAGGCATAGGTCTGTGCGAGGTCGAAGAGCGACTTGTATTGTTCCAGTTCCTCGTTGCGGAGCTCACGGAACACCAGATCGTTGGTCCGGTAGCCCTGAATGACCGAGGCGGCCCGCATCCGGAATGTTTCCCGCTCGGAGAGGATGTGGCTGGCGCGGCCGTAGAGCTTGGAAACATTCTCGTTGGCACGCTGCAGTTCCGCGAGGCGCGCGCTGATCTCGTAGGCGGTGGCGAGCACCTCGTCATACAGCCGCTCGAATTCGACGACGTGCTGTTTTTTCACCGAGTCGAAATTGTAGTCGTCGATGAACTCCTGCGCCTGGCCCTCGAGATCGGCGGCCTCCGCCTCCAGCAGCGCGGCACTGGTGTCCGCCGCCAATCCCAGCAGGTTCTGGGCGTAGCCCGCGGACTCACCCGCCAGCAGGGCGGCCATGCGGCCGACCGAGGTGACATCATTGGAGAAGCCCACCGTCTGCGGCTGGGCCTCGGCGGCGGCGGCGGCGAGCGCGCGCACGTAGTCACCGGTGAGGGCGAAGGCGGCGGATGAGCTCGCCAGCGTGAAGGCTGCCTTGTTCAAGGCCGCCGCCTCATCCAGCTTCTTCGAGGCTTCGTCGTTCGCCGCATCGTAATCGGTCAGGAACTCCGAGTAGAGCTGGTAGTCGCGGTCGAAACGACGCATCAGCGTTGAGAACTGACCGGACGCCTCGCGGAGTTTCACCTGGGCCTCGTAACAATCTAGCAAGGCCGTCTGGATGGCACCGGTCTGGGACCGCTTGCCAAGCCCGCCGGTCACGGTGTCCGAGAACTGGCCGAGCGTGTAAGGGGACATCCGGTAGCTTCGCGAAACGTATTCCGCCGGGTCGGTGAGACGTTGGTAGACGTTGTCGATGGACCATTCCCTGAACGGATCCTTGTTGACCGGTTCGCGGAACTCGACGGTCACATCGGCGCTGACGTCGACGAGTTGCGACGGGCGGTCGATGAAGTAGGAGTGATACAAATCCGGTCCGGCATAGCCCTGGGCGTAGAGTTTTCCGGGCCCGATGTCTCCGGCGTAGGGCGTGCCATGGAGTTCGATGAGCTGGTATTCGTAGGCATCCTCCTGTTTGGAAACCGCCGTGTTGTAGGTGTCGAGGGTATCGTTTTGCGAGCGCAACAGGCGGTTCATGACCGATGCCTGCTGGAAGGCGCTTTTGGCGTTCACCGCCGCCTGGATGGCGCGCTCCTGGATTTGCTCGAAGTGCGCCTTGCCCTGTGCGAGGGCAGCCGGAGAAATATCAAAAATGGTCGTATCGGCGGCGAGGCCGAGCGGGTTGAGGTGGGCCTGCTCGCCGGCGGAGAGCGAGAGGATCCTCCCGGCGCTGGTGACCAGCTCGTTGATTTCCGGCACGGTGCTGCGGTCGATTTTCTGGATTCCCTCGTGCACGTTGTCCACATCCGGCAACATGGCGTTGGCGCTCACCCAGTGGTAATAGGCTCCCTGGAATGCGCGGGACGACCACTCGTCGGTGCCCCAGTGGCGGGTCACGTCGGTGGTGGAATTGTATTTGCCGTCGCGCATGTGGGACCAACCTGCTTCCTCGCCGTGGCGGTGGTTCTGGCGCGCGGTGAAATCAAGGACATCCACCCCGGTGCGGGCGAGCGCGGCAGCGGCGGCGGCGAACTTCCGCTCGTCCGCGTAATCCACCTGGACCGCCTGCCCGAGGACGTCGACCGTCTCGGTGCTCGGCACCCAGGTGTAAACCGGGGAGCGCAGCAGCTTGTAATAGCCCTTGAGGGCTGTGAGGTAGTGGCCGTAGGCGTCGCCGTGGCCCTGGGGGAACATCCACTGGGCGTCGGAGGCGTCGAGTGTTCCATCCTCGTATCTGCCGCCAGTTTGTTCGCGGATGTTGTAGTTGACCGCATAGAACGGCTCGCCGGAATTCACCCCGTTGGTGTAATTCCAGTAAAGCCGGTTGTAACTCGGGGTGGTGCGGGTTCCCGGACTGAGGAAGTCATCCCGGCCACGCAACAACGCGAGGGTCTCTTCCATCATGGTGGCGACCTGCCCTTCGAATGAGAAACGCGCGGTGTCGACGTCCTCGATCTCGGTGCCACTCTCGACCTGGAGCGTCGGGTTGCGCGCGTCGTCGAACGCCTCGTTGCCCAGAGTCATGTAAAGATCGTTGAGATAGCCGGCCACCAGCAGCAGCGTGGTGTTAACCGAATCACTGGTCACTCCGGCATCGAGGCTCTGTTTTTTGACGCGGTTGAGCACGGTCTCGTAGATCTCGATGAGACCGAAGTCATCGATGTTTTCCAGATTGAGGGCGACATCGCCTTCCCAGCGCTTGCCGGCCTGGGTGAGGATGCTGACATCGGTGCTGACCGGGTTGTTATACAAATCGGTCTGCCGCTGGTTGAACGGATTGATGCCGTCGAGCACGCGCTTCACCCAGCTTTCCACCAGCACCGGATTGCTCCATTCGCTCCAGGTCTCACCGGTCACAAGACCGGCGGAGGCCTTCGCACGGTAGCGCATGGTGAAATAACTGTCTG
>JBMTCD010000111.1:0-11839 GCA_049430545.1 Luteolibacter sp. | reverse complement strand
TCCACAATCTCGAGCAACTGCTCGGTCCCGGCGATGCCCGCGTCGCGGCCTTCAAAAAGCAGGCGGCCGCGCCGCACCACGCCGCCATTGAAGCGGCCTGGCAGGCATACCTGGTGGCACGATTTCCCAGCTTCCTGGACCTGTCTTCCTATGAGAAAATGGAAGCACTGGCAGGGAGCCCGCAGGCGGGCTTTGTGCGCCGACACGCCACGGAGACCATGGCGGCGGTCCATGCCTGGCCGAGCTATCGCGACAGCTTCGACAGCGAGAGCATCCTCAACGCCTGGGATCTGCGGTGGCAGGCCGACAAGAACGCCCCGCTGCCGCTCGCGGTGATGCGCTATCTGGCGTTCGGCGATGGCGTGATCTGGACTCAATGGGCGACACGAAACCGGTTGGTAGCGGACAAGCTGCTGGGCGAGTTCCCGTTCTCGACCCCTCTGGCTGCGACTTCCGATAGCGGAAAAGCCGCCTGGAAATATCTGACCATGGATGCACTGCAACTGCCCGCCGGATGGAACACTCCTGGATTCGACGACTTCGCCTGGCTGGAGTCCGCCGCCCCGGTCTGTTCGCCGACGCCCCACCGCAAGGGGCCGCAGCACAAGTGGGACAAGCCGTTCATTCTGATGCGGCGCACCTTTCAGGTCGCCGATCCCGCGTTCGAGGCCCTGCGCATCAAAGCCATGGTCCACGACGAGGCCGATATCTATCTCAACGGCGTCCACATCGCGCGCATCCTCAAGGAGCGGGCCAAGAGCACGACATACGGTGATTTCGACGTGACTGCAGCCGGGCTGCCCGCGCTCCGGAAAGGAACCAATGTTCTGGCGGTCAAGGCCACCAGGGACGGCGGCCATATCGACCTTGGAATCATGGGGGTGAAGCGGCCATGATGATTCAGCACGAAGTTGATGCCACCGGCACGCCTGATTGCGGGCATGGGATTACCTATCCAAGCAGCGGATAGTTGGTCATAAAGATCATTGTTTTGTTTTTGGCGGGGCTGGAAGTTCCGTCTTTGCCACAGGCAGCGTTTCTAATCAAGTAAGCAAGAAACACCCCGTAAGAAACCGTAATTACAACCCAAAGGGAAAAAATGAAACATCGAGGAGAATTCTTGTTGTTCCGTGTGGCGGGCATTTGTTTGCTCACAACAGCTGGACTCATGGCGCGTGGTGCCCCGACTGGGAATTACCCCGCATTCCAAATCGGGGTCACCGGGATTGACTCGAAAGTGGAGGCCAACAAGGTGGTGGTCACCAAAATCACAGCGGGCTCGCCGGCGGAGGGCAAATTCCAAGCCGGAGATATCCTCGTCTCGGTCGGCGGCAAGGCCTTTGGCGAGGCGAAGGTGGAATCCGGCGGCGGACCAAACGATCCACGGCTAGCGCTGGGACGGGTGATTGACAAAGCCGAGGGCGGTGACGGCAAACTGACCTTCGGTGTCGAGCGGGAAGGCAAAACCAGCGACGTCACCATTCAGCTCAAGCCCATCGGCTCCTACAGCAAGACCTGGCCGCTTGGGTGCAACAAGTCCAGTTTCATCATCGAACAGACCGCCGAGTTCATCCTCTCAGTGGGACCGCAAGCCGGCTTTCCCGGGTATATGGACGGTCTCTTCCTGCTCTCGACCGGCATCCCGAAATACACCGAGGCCGCCGCCCGGTGGGCCAAAGCGTTTTCCACCGGTAAGGTGGGAAGTCATACCTGGAACAACGGCTATCACGGAGTATTTCTCTGCGAATACTATCTGGCAACCGGTGACAAGAGCGTGCTGCCGACGATCAAGGCCCTCTGCGACGACGCCACGGCCCGCCAGTATTTCGGCGGATGGAATCACTGGGGGCCGGGTATGAACCCCGGCTATGTGCAGGGCGGTTTGTTGAACGCCGCAGGTGTGCAGGTTTTGACCACCCTCATTCTCGCCCGCGAGTGCGGCGTCGAGGTCAATCAGGATAGCTACGACAAGGCGCTGGCCTACTTCTACCGCTTCGCCGGACACGGCGGGGTTTCATACGGAAATCAGCCGCCCGAGGGCATCTATTCCAACGGCAAGAACGGCATGCTGGCCTGTGCCCTGACGCTGCTGCCGGATCAGAAATTCCAGCGCGCGGCCCGGATTCTGGCGCTTGCCGAGGCGGATACGTATGACGACAACGAGGGTGGGCACGGTTCGCATTTCGGCAATGTGATGTGGCGGGGTATTGCCAGTGTGCTGGTGCCGAATGACAAGCAGGCACACTATCGCCGCCACATGGACTATTTGGCCTGGTATTACGACATGTGCCGTCTGCCAGACGGCGGGTTCTCGATCCTGACGCAGATTGGCGGTTCGCGCCGGGGATGCAACGGTCCGCCGAACTACGACTCCGGGATGATCGGCCTGACCTATACGGCACCGCTGAAGACCCTGCGGATCACGGGCAAGCCGCGCACCCCGCACAGCGTCAAGCACCAGCCGACCGCCGTCGAGAAGGGTTTGGAGGATACCGACTTTCTGAGAAGCGATTTTGTCAACGGCATCACGACTGATCTGTCAGTTCCGGAAATCTATGCCCGGCTGGCCGCCAAGCAGGATCTGTCGGTGGAGTGGTATTGGCAGATGATGCACCACTATCAGCCCTCGGTTCGGCAGAGCTTTGCAGTGGCGATGGGGGATTCAGGCAAGGACGCCATACCCTACATCCTGAAGGCGGTGCAAAGCAAGGATGCCCGGTTGCGTGAAGCCGGATTCAACGCCATCCATGGCATGACTGGTTGGTGGTTTTACCGGCAGTCAAAGGCCAATGGCATCACCGAGCAGGATGTGACCGGAACCTTCCTGCCCTACATCCTCAAGACGATCCAGACGAAGGATGCCCCGATGTGGGAGAAGACCAGCGCCCTCTGGGCCCTCAGCAAGGCGGATCTGCCGACGATCAAGGACAGCCTCGCGCTGATCAAATCCCACCTCACGCATGACGAGTGGCTGGTGCGTGTGGCGGCCTGGCAGGCGCTCAGCCCGCTGGACAAGGATCCCGCCACGCTCAAGACGGTCCTTCCGGACCTGCTGGAGTGCTACGCCCAGGAGCGGATCACCCATCCCACCCGCTCGATGAGGGGATATCTCAGCAGAATGCATACGACCATTCCTGAACTCAGCACGGAGATATTGGCCGGCATGACGGGGGTCGCCAACAGCACGCCCATCAGCAGCGGTTACAAAGCACCTATCGATGAGGGCGTGATCTTCGAGGCATTCCGTTTCATCGATGCGAAGAAGCGCCCCGAGAACGCCCTGCTGATGGTGCCTGCCGCCCAGCGGCTGATGAAGAACATGGATGGGCTACAGGCCATCTGGCTCTTCACGGGCGACCGTTGGGGCAATGCCGGACTACTCAACTGCGCCAACCAGCTTGGCGAGAAGGCCAAGCCGATTATCGCCGGCTTCAAGGCCATGCGCCCCGATATTGAGGCAAAGGTAACCGGACGTCACAAAGCCCAGATGGAGGACGTCCTGAAAAAGGTGGACAGCTGCATCGCGGATTACGAAGCCAAGTATGGCAGGGTGGAAGCGGCCAGTCCGGTGGAGTAGCCGGTGATGAATTAGCGACTGACAACTGATCAATGACAACAAAAGGGAGATAAATATGAACAAAACAAGAGTCATGAATGTATTTACAAGTGGGCTGCTGGCGTGCTGTGTATTTGCCCAGCCTGCGGATGCTGAATCCAAGAAGCTGAAGGTCTTCATCATGGCGGGCCAGTCGAACATGGTTGGCCATGCCAACAATCACACCATCCCTTACATCAAGACAGGGCCGCACATCCCGACCATCGAGTCCCTGATGCCCATGGCAAAAGGAGTGGTGGATTCCGAGGAACGCGCCTTCCAGGATTCCAAGCGTGCAGGAAAGAATCCGGAACCCCTCGTAGGAACAAAGGAAGAGCGCACTCTAAAGAAAGCCGAGGAGATGCTGGCTTGGATGAAAGGCTTGCTCGAAGCGGAAAAGCAGGATGTGAAACGCCTGTCCGATCTGCTTGTCCCCGATGTCACCGCCGAGATGATGGATGACTTTTTCAGGAAGAAGGCCGCGCTCGAAGCGGATACCTCTCTGTCGCGTGGTGACCGGGACGCAAAACTGGCCGAACTGGCGAAAACCATCCCTTATGCCACCGGAAAACGTGCGTATATCGCGGCCTTTGGGGAATGCGAAGGCGGGGTCAAGACCGGTCCTGCCGCTCCAGGATTTGGAGCCAGCAAGGGCAAAGTTGGTCCGGAATATGGATTTGCGATGAGCATGGAGCAGATCACGGACGCGCCGATCCTGATCATCAAGACCTCATGGGGCGGCAAGTCGCTTACCTATGACTTCCGTCCGCCCTCAGCCCCGGATTTCAAAACCACCAAGGCCTATGCCGATGCCAAAGCCGCGGCGGAAGAGGCCCGTAAGCGCCATGAGGAAGCCGTGAAGAACTTTCCTCAGGTGCAGGAGAAATACAAAGCCGACCTGGCGGCCTACGAGGAGCAGATGAAGACCGCCGATGAGAAGACCAGGATGAAGTTGAGCAAGCCCAAAGAGCCCGCCCAACCAAGGGAGCCCAAACCCTTCGCCATGGACGACGCCGGGCTTTTCTGGAGAAGCATGGTGGATTCGGTCCAGAAAGTGCTGGCCGATCCCGGCAAATACCATCCGCAATATGATGCTTCAGCGGGCTATGAAGTCGCCGGCTTTGTCTGGTTCCAAGGGTTCAATGATCAGTTCAGCGAGGAATACCACGGCCAATACACGGACAACATGGAGCTTTTCATCGAGGATGTCCGCAAAACCTTCAAGACCCCGGCCATGCCGTTTGTGATCGGCGTGCTCGGCACCAGCCGCACCAAGGAGGGGGTGGACGCCAATGCAGTCGCCGTTGCGCAACGGGCTGCGGCGGCGCTGCCGGAATTCAAGGGCAACGTGGCCGCCGTCGAGTCCTACCTCTACTACACGCAGGAGATCTACCCGCTTTTCATGGCCTGGCGCACCCCGCAGTGGGACTCGGTCAAGGATCTGTGGGGACGCTACGCCAGCGACCGTCCTTACCACTATCTGGGCAGCGGCAAGTTCTTCGTTCGCCTGGGCGATGCCTTTGCCTCATCCATGGCCGGCATGATGAAGCAGTAGTGGAAGATGCCAACCAAGCCCGGTCCAGCCTCGGGCCGGGCAGGAGATGGCGAAAATCAATTCCCTATCAGTGTCTTGAAACGTTTTTGACCATGCGCCCGCTGCTAATGCCATGGATGATCTTCTCGTTGATGTCATCCGTCCTTGCCCAGCAAGACCGTCTTGTGGAAATTCATCCGGAACATGCGGTCAGTCGCATCGCTTTCGGTTCCTGCCTGAGGAATCCCGCGGGCGCGGAGATTCTTGACAAGGTGGTTGCCTACAAGCCCGACCTCTTCGTGTGGCTTGGAGACAATGTCTATGTCGATACCATGGACAATCCCGGGCTCTTCACCGCACTTTATGAGCAACTGGGTGCCAACCCGAGGTTCCTCAAATTGCGCGGGATCTGCCCGCAACTGGCGATTTGGGACGACCACGACTACGGCTCGGACAACCATGACAAAACCTATCCCCTCAAGAAGGAATCGAAGGCAGCCTTTGGCAAATTCTGGCAAATTCCCGCAAACTCCGCCTTCTGGTCGCGCGAAGGCATTTACCGTGGGCTTGAATACGGCAAGCCCGGCAGGAAAGTGCAAGTCATCCTGCTTGACGGGCGCTGGCATCTCGACAAGGCCCGTGAGCAAGCTGCGGACAGCTATCTGGGCAAGGCGCAGTGGGCTTGGCTGGAAGAGGTGCTCAAACGGCCGGCCGAGCTGCGCGTGATTTGTTCCGGCGTCCAGGTGGTCAAGCTCAATGCCAATGGCAGGCAATGGGAGATGTGGGGACATCATACGTCCGAGCGGAAGAGACTCTTTGATCTTATCGAGAGCACCGGTGCGAAGGGCGTGGTGTTCATTTCAGGTGACATGCATTTTGCTGAAATCCACAAGACCACGGACACCGCTTATCCGCTCCATGACATCACCGCCAGCGGCCTTGACCAGATCCATGCCCATGATGGCAAGGCCCGGCCCGGCCCGGAGCAGGTTGGCAGATCATTGGTGCGGTCGACCAACTTCGGCGGGCTGGTGATGGATTGGGAGAAGTCCACCTTGCGCTTCGAGCTGCTCAATGGCGAGGGCGAACTCTTTCTCAGCCACCCGGTCGCACTCGGGGAGCTTCAACCCCAACACAAGGACTAACAGCAAGGGAGCCATGACGACACCAAAACGCTGGATGTATCCGCTTGCCGTGATCTGCACAGCCCTTTCGGTCCAGGCGCGGCCTTCCGGCGGCACGTGGGCGACAACATCATCGGGAGATAGCGAATGAATCCCGGATCCATAACGACACCGGCTCTGTCCGCCGACGATCCAGCCATCGCCGCGCCGCGGCGAATCGGTATCGTGACCTGCAGGGCCGAGAAGCTCGCCGACTATTTTCCCACCATTGCCGAGCCGGATTTTGTATCGACCGAGCCGCCGTTCACCCCAGACGACCAGTTGCTGGTCGACGAGCTGCGGCGACGCGGGCACCAGGTGAGGCCGGTGATCTGGGGCAGTGACACATCCTGTCTGTCAGACCAGTTCGATCTGCTCGTCATCCGCTCGCCATGGGATTACATGGACAGCGTCGGGCAGCGGGAGGGATTTCTTCGCTGGCTCGGACAGCTTGCCGCAATTGGCGTGGCCATTGAGAACGAAGTGGATGTCATGCTATGGCTGATGGACAAGCAGTATTTGCTCGACTTCGCGGCGATCGGCGTGCCGGTTGTTCCTACACTGCTGGTGCCGACCGGCGAATCGTTCGACCTTGAAACATATGTCGGGCGGAATGGTGCTGCCATCATCAAGCCTGCCGTGTCTGCCGCCGGTTCGGGGCTGGAGTGGCTGCCCGACCGCCGGGCGGCACGGGACTTTCAGGCGGAGTTCGCTGAGCGCTGTCTGCGCGGAGCCCAATTGGTGCAGCCTTTTCTTCCGGAGATCCGAACGAGGGGCGAATGGTCGCTGGTTTATTTCGGTGGCGAATTCAGCCACGGTGTTCACAAGCTTCCGGCAAGCGGCCAGATTCTGGTCCACGCCGAGCGTGGCGGCTCGCTGCGTTTCGCCGATCCTCCTTCTGTTATACGGCGGGTCGGGGACCAGGCGGCCGCCTCCGTGAGCCGAGCCTTCGCGCTACGCACAGGCCGTGCCTGCCGCGTGCCGCTTTATATGCGAATCGATGTCATTCAAACCGGCGATGGAGGGCTCCTTTCCGAGTGCGAAGGGGTCGAGCCAGAGTTGTTCTTCCGGGCCAGGCCTGGCAGCGAGACCCGGTTCGCCATGCTTATGGAAAAGGTGGCGATCCAGCAACCCGGTAAGCCGTGACATTGACTGTTCGGCGCAATTTGAACCGGTGATCGACATGAACAGATTGAGAATGAAAGGTATACCAATGAAACACACGATGATTGCAGCATTTATCGCCCTTGCGTGGGGTGCCGGCGTCCAGGCGGACGATGAATCGCTGAGGATATCCACCCCGGTGGTCCAATCGAAGAACACCAACCACCGCAATGGGGAAGGACAGGCCGGGTCCGGCACATGGATTGCCGTAAATTGCCTCGACTTGCCAGGCCAATCCACGCCGTGCGACGAATTGAAGGTCTACATGATCGGCAACAGCTTCACGCACGACTCGGAGCCATACAGCATCCCGGGGATTGCCGCGCAAAAATCCGATACATTGAAGATCGGCGCGCATATCAAGTCGGGGTCGCCGGTTCACAATATCTGGGGAAGCCCTGACAACGCACGCGAAATCAGCAAGGAGTTCGGGAAATTCCGGGAAGCACTCACCAAACACACGTGGGATGTCGTGACGCTTCAGCCGTTTTACAAGCGACCCGGTGAGGGATTTCCGCAATCCACGATGCAGTCGGATATCGATACAATCCTGAAGTTCATCGATCTGGCCCGCGAGAACCCGTCGAACACGAAGACGAGATTCTACATCTACCAGAGCTGGCCTTTCCTCTGGACCGGCAAGCCCTTTCAGCAGGCATGGGACGGGGCAACCAAGGACGAGTTGACGGCGCCGACCCTGCACACACGCGATTATTACGAACACCTGCTCAAGCGTCTCAGGGAGAAGACCGACGCGGAAGTCCACATCATTCCCGTCCCGGAGGTGATGTATGAACTGGACAAGCAGATGCAGGCCGGAAAGGTGCCCGGGCTCACGGGAATCGGCGACATCATGAAGGACAAGCTCCATCTGGATCCCGGCCTGGGCCATTACATCGCCAGCGTCACGGTTTACGCGACGCTCTTCGGCAAGAATCCCGCGGGCATTGTCAAACCTGAAGGCCATTACGACGACGGCACCAAGGATCTCCTCACCCCGCAGATCTGCGAAATTATCAACAAAACCGTCTGGGACGTGGTTTCCAAAAATCCCTCCACGGGAGTCGCCGGAGCGGCGGATTCAAAGAATGCAGTCGACGGGAAACAGTAGAGTTCATTTCCCATAATGGATTTCCACAAACCGAATACCTGACAGAGAAATGACCATCCTTCCGCTTCGAACAGACTTCATCGGCCTTTGCCTGACCTCGGCGTTGCTGGCCGCGGTGACTCCCTCCGACGCTGCCGATCCCGCCCTCGCGCCCGAGGTGAAGGAGCAGCTGGCCGCCGTCCGCGACACCCAGGCCGCCGTGTTTGACGTGTTTGAATCAAGCACGCTCGGCAGGACCGCCACTCCGGCCGAGTTTGCGGCGACGCAGCGTGACTGGCGGGCCATCTACTCCCAGCCACCGGCGCAGCTGTCAAAGGCGGATCGCGAGGCACTGGCAGCGAAGTATGGTAAGGTCTCGTTGATCGGGCGTGCGCGTGCGGCCACTTTCCCGCTGGGAATCCTTGGCGCGGAGGTGATCGACATGGATGACAGGCCGGAACTGACGGTGACCGCCGTCACTCCCGACACGCCTGCCGCGGCGGGAGGGCTGAAGGTCGATGATATCATTTTCGGCGTGAACGGACGGGTCGTTCCGGAGTGGGAGGATCCAAGGTTGCCGATGGGCTATGCGATCGCCGCCGCCCAGACCGAGGCCTTCGATGGCAAATTGATCCTCCACGTCGGCCGCGACGGCAAAATTGTCGATTTGACCATCACGTTGCCGATAGCGCCCCCCTACGATGAGGAGAAGCCCTACGATTGCGAACGTGCCCGCCAGGTCACGGCTGACGCCGTGGCCCACGTGATGAAGGAGGGGGACGACACCTTCTGGATGGATCTGTTCCTGATGGCCTGCGGCGATGAGCAGGCGATCGCTCTTGTTCGGGACCGCCTGCGCCAGGCATCCACGGCCGAGACCGTGGGCAACAACTGGGGCCCGGGCTACACCCTGATATCGTTGGGCGAATACCACCTGCTGACAGGAGACACGGAGGTGCTGCCGGCGATTCGCGGACACGTCCGCGGGTTGGAGAAGAACCAGATGTGGAACGGTGGCTGGGGCCATGGACCGCCGGGTGGGTATGGCATCATGAACGCAGTGGGGCAGACCTGCTTCATCGGATTGGTGCTCGCCGAGGAATGCGGCGTGAAGGTGGATCCCAAGGTCATGGCCCGGGCGGTGAAATTATCCGGCAGGTTCATTGGTTCCTACGGTGCCTACGGCGATCACGCGCCGAGCGTGGCGCGATACAACACGGTGGGTAGCATGTATGAAAACGGGCAAATTTGCACCCGGTCGGTGCTTTTCCACCTGCTTGGTGAAGAGGCCGTCGCGACCCGTGACGCCCGCCACACCTGTTATCTGTATCGCTCGCGCATGGCCGGGCACGCCGAGCGCATCTTCGCAATTGCCTGGTCGAGCGTCGGCGCGTCCCTGGCACCTGCGGAGGATTACAAAAAATACGCCAACAACATGCTCTGGTTCTACGAACTGGCCCGCCAGCGCGACGGATCACTCAAAAACCTCGCTTGGAACCGCTACGGCCGCAACACGGCCGCGGTGGGCATGACCTTTGCGATGGCGAACAAACGCCTGCGCATCGCCGGTGCGGCCAAGGGCACCAAGCCGCTCTTCCCGGTGGCGTCGCTGCCCGCCTCGCCAAAGCCACCGCCGCAACGGGTTGCACCCAAGCCAAAGACCGAGACCCCGGTGCCGAAAGAGATGACGTGGGACGTGTCCACAGTCACCGTGCCGCCGGTCAAAGCCGCGACCGAAATGTCGGAGGCCGTATTCACCTGCCAGGCCGACCCGAAATCATATGAACTTTTCAGGGTCACGGTCCCCGGTCAAATGGCAGGGGAGTTGTGGCTCAACGGAAGTTGTATCGCCATCTTCCACAAGGTTCCCAATCACCGACAAGAGCTGCAGACCCTGCAACTGGGCCGCAAGGCCACGAGCCAGTTGCGCAAAGGCGAAAACAGGCTGGCTCTGAAGCGGGTCGCCGGCGCCACCCTCGACAATCCGACCGCGCTTGAGACGGCCTTTGCACCGGCCCAAGCCGGCGGCACGCAGCCAGTGTTTCACAAAGCGGATTACGGCAACAACTTTGGCAATGGCTGGTCCGGCACCTGGGAACAGCACCGCCAGGGCGTCGCATGGTTCTTCGAGGGCAAGAGCCCGAAGGAAATCGCCCGCTATCTGGCCTATCCTGACTGGATGGGTGCCCAGACGGCATATCAAGCCCTGGCTGGCGGCGGCGACGAGGCAGTCCGTCTGGTCAAACAGCTCGTCGCCGATTCGCATGCCGGCATCCGCCTCGGCGCATGGGACGCCATCGCCGAAATGGACAAGCGCAAACTGCTCGATGCAGCCACCCGGCAGGAGTTGGCCGCGCTGGCGGCGTCACGAATCGCGACGGAAGACCCGTCCGTCGGCATGGCATTGGCACGGGCAGCCCCTCCCATGGCGGAGGGCGAGGATTTGTCCAAGCTCTTGGTCGGAATCGCCCGATTGGAAGATATCCATGCCCGGCAGACGGCATCCGATACGGCGAAGGCACGTTTGAAGGGGCAGCCTGAGCTGATGGTGCCCGTTCTGCGGACCGTGATTGCCGCCAAGCTCCGCAACAATGATATCCGTGCACTCGGCAATGCGATGGCGGGTGTGGCCGACGTGGCGATGACTCCCGAGGCCCGCGGCGCGCTCCCCGAGATCGCCGCCGTGCTCGATGAAACAGCGCCCGACACGCGGGGCATGTTCTCCAATGGTATGATGTCGAACGGACTGGATGTGATCGACCTCCACTTTGATGACGAAGTGGAGAAGACCCCACAGCTGGTGTCCGGCCTCTGCCGGTGCTTTGCCAAGGTGCCCGACATGGATCATCCGGCATGGACGTTTCCGAATATCTACCTGCGGCGGCTGATCTACCGACTCGGCCCGGTTTCCGCCACGGCCATCGACAAGGCCGTCGCGGGAATGGCGAACGGGGAGGGTGAACCAGCCCGCGCGGAGCCGCTGGCCGAGATGAAGGCATGGTCGGCCACGCTCAAGAAAACCCGTGGCGAGCCCGCCGCGCTGCGCGCCGAGGCGTTGCGAATGGCTGCCAGCAAGGATCCATCAGAACGTCTCGTCGCGCTCTCTCTGGTGTGGCCCAGCCACCTCAACATCGGGCGCGCGCCCCTGGATCGGTCTGCCAAGTATGCCGACACCGCGAGACTCACCGAGCCCGCCGACCGGCTGGCGGTGGCGGCTGCAGCCGCCAGGCATTTCGAGAGCAACACGCCGATGCACTGGCTGCTGATCTGGGAGACGGCCAAGGCGTTCAAGG
>JBMTCD010000110.1:0-11841 GCA_049430545.1 Luteolibacter sp. | reverse complement strand
AAGGCGGGTTATGTCTGCGTCAGCGTCGAGTATTGGAAGGGAACCAAGGAGCGCTGGCCCACCAATCTGCAGGACTGCAAGAACGCCGTCCGCTGGCTGAGGGTCAATGCCGCTAGGCTCCAGGTGGATCCCGCCCGCATCGGCGTGATCGGCGGATCGGCCGGCGGCCACCTCGCGCTGATGGTGGCCTACACCCCGGGCAACCGGGAAATCGATCCAAACCCGCTCTACCCCGGCATCCCGGACCATGTTTCCGCCTGCGTTGACATGTATGGAATCTCCAACCTCCTCACCCGGCAGGGCACCGATGATTCGGGAAAACCCGACGGGAAATTGCGCGACACGAAGTTGTTTCCCGAGAGCCGCGAAGCCGCGCCGGAAAAATGGAAGCTCGCCTCGCCGGTGACCCACATCCGGCGTGACAGTCCGCCCACCCTCATCCTGCACGGCACCCATGACACCACGGTCGATCGCGGCCAGTCGGCGGAACTGCATGAGGCGCTGACCCGGGCGGGCGTCGAATCCACCCTCATCATGGTGAAGGGGGCGAACCACGCCTGGCCGCTCAAGACCAGCAAGTTCGATCATACCGGCGACGTGGTCCGCTTCTTTGACAGGCATCTGAAGCCGCGGCCATGAGGCTCAGACCATCCGCTCCCGCAGGGCCCGCGCCACCGCCGCCGCTCTCGATCTCACACCCAGTTTCCTGAACAGGTGGCGGGTGTGGGTGGCGATGGTGTGGATGCTCACTCCCAGGCGGTCGGCCATTTCCTTGGCGGTGAGACCCTCCACGATCAGGGCGAGCATGTCGTGCTCGCGCGGCGTGAGCGACACCGGTGCCATCGGTTTCGTCAGGTTCGCCAGCAGTTTGACCACGCTTGCCGCGATCATCGGCGACATGGGGGAACCACCCCGTAGCGCCTCGTGGATAGCCTCGACGATTTGCTCCGGCCTCGAGGTCTTGAGCAGGTAACCGCAGGCTCCGGCGCTGATGGCGGCGGAGATTTTCCGCTCGTCCTCGAAGACGGTTAGAATCACCACCCGGCACTCGGGCGCGAGCCGGATCACATCCTCCAGCACCTCGAGGCCACTGCGGCCGGGCAGCCCGACATCCATCAGCAGCACCTGCGGATGTTCCTCCGCCGCGGCCTCGCGCAGGGCGGTCAGCATCGATTCGGCGTCGGAGAATGCACCGGTGCAATGCAGGTCCAGTGCGGGCGAGCACAGCCGCTGGAGGTTCTTGCGGAGAATGGCGTGGTCCTCGACGATCCAGACGACCGGTGGAGGAGTGGGTTCGGTTTCGGATGGGGGCGTCATGGTTTGCGGAAAACTAACATTTCTTCCATCTCCGGCCGCGCGGGACTTCCAGCAGGACACGGGTTCCCGCCCCTGGAGAGGAGGTCAGCACCATGCGGGCCCCGAGTCCGGCCGCCCGCTTTCCGAGATTGGTGAGACCGTGCCCGCCTTGCACGCCCTCCGGATCGAAGCCGCGGCCATCGTCAACGATCTCGATGCGCAATCCCCGCGGTGCCGGGCTGAGATGGAAGCTGACGTGCTCCGGATTTCCGTGGCGGACGGCGTTGTGGAGCACCTCCTTGCAGAAGAGGTAAATCTCGCGCCGGGTTTCAGGATTGGGCTCCCATGCCAGCGGGGCGGTCGGCAGCAGGCATTCGAACTCCACGTTCGACATCGTTCGCCCGGCCAGGCCGGACATCACGTTCAGCCAATGCTCGGAACCGCCATTGGCCTCACCACCCAGCAGGGCCACCATGTCGCGCATCGAGTCGGCGCTTTCGCGGGCCATTTGCTCGATTTCCGCGAGGTCGAGACGCATTTGCGCGGCATCTTCCTGGGCGGCGAGGGAGGAAACCAGTGCGATGCTCCCGAGATTGGAACCCAGTTCGTCGTGCAAATCGCGTGCGAGCCGTTCGCGGTGCCTTTCGCGCTCGATCACCCGGCTCCGGTGTCCCCGCCATGACAGGACGCCCGCGATCAGCACGATGCCGCCGGCTCCGAAAACGCTGGCTCCCACCAGGGTATGCTCCGCCCGGGTGAACACCAGATCCCGCCGCATGGCCATGGTTTTCCTTTGTTCCAACAGTTTCCGCCGCCGGTCCAGCGCCCGGAACCAATCGGGCAGCTCCAGCAGTTTTCCACCCCGCGCCGAACCGTCCGTCAGACCGGCAGGACTCCACACCTCGCTTTCCAGGGATTCTCCGGCAAGGACCGCAGCGCCTTTCGCCACGTTCACATCGCCCGCGTAGGCCTGCAATTCCCCCAGCGCGAACACGAAATCCCCGGTTCGGTTCCGCAAGCGGGTGGCGGTCACTCGCACGTAACGAGCCGGCTTCCCCATGGCCGGAAAGCATTGCAGATTCTGTCCGGGAGACTGCAACGAGGACTGGGTTTGATCATGCACCATCACGGCGTCCGTGAAGTCCCCGGAAAGCGAGGTTTCCACTCTGAAACGGGTGGGGAATCCATAATACAGGTCCCACCCCGTTTCCTTGCGCCAGGCAGCCACCAGACGGATTTCATCGAGTTCGACCACGCGGCCCAGATCCACCGTCACCGCCTGCGCTTGCTCCGCCGCCGATGCCACCACTCCGTGCCATCCCATGACTGTCGAGCCATCGGGGATGACAGGCAGACCGAGCGGCGTCATCATGTCCACCAGGTTGCGGCGCGACCAGCTCGGAGGAATCTCGCGGGAGCTCGAGGATCTCACCGTGGCGCCGTCGGCCACATTCGCGTTCCCCCTCAGCATGAGGATTTCAGACAAGGCCAGCACCGGGGATCCGCCACTTCGCCACGGCTCGATGACCGTCAGGCGCAGCCGCCGCAAGTTGAAACCCTGCGGACAAGCCGCGGTCACCGGATCAAGCCCCGGGTTTGGGAAATCCTCCGCGCGCTGATCCATCAGGATCACCGATTCCCCGTTGTCTCCGTGGCCCTCCAGCGCAAAGCGCTTGGGAAATCCGAATCCGGACACCGCTCCACGCGATCCTTTGGCAAGCAAGGGCACCAGAACCACCGCATCCACCGGCGCCGCCGAGGCCAACTCCACCTCCAGCCACAGATCCCGCCCTTCCGTGGAATCCGCACTTTGGAATCCGATCCGGTTTCCGCTATTCACGGCGGCCAACACCGGCAGCGTGGCAAGTTCCCGATCGATCCCGGCCATGCCGCGATCCAGTGACTCCAGCTCGGGACCCGCCCAGAACGCGAGACGCCTGACCCATGACGGACCCTCCTCCGCCATCGCCATGCCGCTGATCGCCAGCCATATCGCCCAATTCCCGATCTTCATTGAATCCGATGGCTGGATCGTATCGACGGCCACAAGCCTCTGCAACCGCCGATGTCCGGCCACCTGGACTCCACCGGATTCGATCGACCAAACCGACGTTGATTCAATATCACCAATACTGGTGAGGTGACAAATCCCCGGTCTAATCCAAAATCCGAACAGTTCAGAGAACATAAACCCCAATCAAATGAAAACCATGCCCAGCCGAATCTCTCAACCCACCACCCGGTTCCGCTGTCACGCACGGAGGTTCCCTCTCTTCAGCCAATTCAGCATCGCCAGCCTGATTCTCAGCATCGGAACCGCCTCCGCCGCACCCCTCTTGAACTGGGATGTCACCGGATCGACCGGTGCTACGGGGAGTGCCGTCGCCTCGGCGCCGGTGGCAGGAGTGAGCGGCAGCATCCTGACGGGTGGCGGCACCACCGGCAACTCGACATCGCCGGCCGGCACATGGAACCGGACCTACACGGTGCAGGCGAATTACACGGACGCCCAAACGGCGGGAAACTATATCTCGTTCACGACCACCGCCGATTCCGGCTACACCGTCAGCATCTCGGGGGTTGCGAATCTCACCTTGCGGAGGACCTCCACTGGCCCGAACACCGTCGGCTTGTTTTACAGCACCGACAACGTGACGTTTACCCAGACAGGCACGAGCACCGTGCTCGCGGATACAAATTTCACTTCGGCCGACTCAAACTTCAGTTCCACCATGTCGGCCACCCCCATCGTGATCAATGGCGGCCAGACCCTGTATTGGCGGATTGTGGTTTATGGCGGAACCGGAAACCGCTTTGGAATCGGCAATGCCAACCCCATCGATTTCACACTGACCGGGACGTCCGTTCCCGATGTGACCGCCCACAACCTCCTCTGGACCGGAACGGGGGGAAATGACTGGAACACCACTCCCTCCAACACCAACTGGGCCGATACCGACCTCGCCAACGCGGCCGCGGCCTTCGTGACCAACGACAACGTCACGATCAATATTCCCGCCACGATCGCCGTCGATGCCGGCGGCGTCGGCGCGGGCAACGTGACGGTCAGCAACGGAAGCGGCACCGTGGGACTCGCAGGCGGCAACATCAGCGGGCTCACCCTCTCGAAAAGCGGCGCAGGCACGCTTTCCATCGCCGGGACCAACACCTTTTCCGGCGGCGTGTCGCTCACCGGCGGCACTCTCCAGGCGGAAGGTGACGGCGCCATCGGCACCGGGGGCGTCTCCATCGACGGAGCAACGCTGAAGACGGGTAGCGGGGTTTCCCTCCTCGCCAACACGATGAGCATCGGCACCGGGGGAGCCACCATCGATACGGACGCCAATGTCCAGCTATCCGGACAATTCATCAGCGTCGGTGCCGGCATCAATGCCAGCAATCAGATCACCAAATCAGGTGCCGGAGTGCTCACCATCTCGAAAACCAGTTCCACCGCCTTTGGCGCGCAGACGACCAGTGGCAACCCGGGAGGCATGCTGGAACTCGATATCACCGCCGGGGGGGTCATCTTCACCGGCACCGGCCAGCGCAACCTCGGCGGCACCAATACCTGGAACGCTCCCGTCACCCTCAATGGTGGAACCCTCATGCTGCACGGTGGCGCGGTGGAGGGGACCGGAACCATTTCGGTCACCGCGGCATCCAAGATCTACTCACGGTTGAATTTCGGCAACGCCTTCGTCAGCAACCCGATCAGCGTGGACGATCTGGTAGTGCTCACACTTGATAGCGCCTTCGGAAGCAACGCCCTCCAGATCGACGGCGTGATCTCCGGTCTCGGAGCCGTCACCAAAACCGGCAACGGCTTGGTCCGCATCGCAGGCAACAGCGACTACTCCGGCATCACCACCATCGATTCCGGCACGCTGCGCGTCGGAGTGGGCGCCAGTGGCTCGCTCGGCAGCGGCAATATCGTCTTCGCGACGCCCACCTCTTCCACCACCCCCACGCTGCAGTTCAGCCGCAGCGATGATGTCGTCGTTGCCAACTCCATTTCCGGCGCCGGGAATATCAGCAAGTTCGGAGCGGGAACCACCAGCCTCACCGGAACCAACAGCCATTCCGGCAATACGACCATCAGCGACGGCATCCTCCGGATCGACGGCGACAGTTCGGCGGCAACCGACACCATCACCGTGCAAACCGGAGGCGCGCTCGGCGGGAACGGAGCCACGGGCGCCTCGGTCGTGATGGAATCCGGCGCTGCCCTCGCCGCGACCATCTCGGACTGGACCGGCACCGCCGGCACCGGCTACGATGACCTCGCGGTCCTCTCCCTCGATGCCGGCTCCTTCCCCATCGCGGTCGCCATCAATACCACCGGACTCGTCAACTTCACGGAGGAAGCCAAGTCCTTCACCATCCTCAACACCAGCACGGGCATCACCGGCCTCGTCCCCGGCACCGTGACTTTCACCGCCCCCGGCTTCCCCGGTACCGGCACCTGGGCCCTCGCGGAATCCTCCGGCTCGCTCGTGCTCTCCTATACCCCGGGCATCACTTACGCCACCTGGATCAGCGGCTACATTGTCGGCGGCTTGATCGCCGCCACCGACGACTTCGACAACGATGGCCTCGACA
Organism: Luteolibacter sp.; assembly: GCA_049430545.1. Lineage (GTDB taxonomy): Bacteria > Verrucomicrobiota > Verrucomicrobiia > Verrucomicrobiales > Akkermansiaceae > Luteolibacter. Next base: position 5,943 of record JBMTCD010000110.1, on the reverse strand, counting down.
ATGCCGTGGAAAACCTCCTTGGTTCCAATCCATCGGTTTCCAACACCGGCCTCTATCAGATTTCCTCCACCCCCGGCACACTGAAGTTCCGCCATGAGCAATCCAATACCATCGCGGTTGACGTGACCGGATCCTATCAATGGACCACCGATCTCGCGGAATGGAAAGCCTCCGGCGAAACCAATGCCGGAGGCACCAGCGCCACCATCGTTCCCGCCACCATCACGGACAATGACGCGCCCGCCAACGATCTGATCGAGGTCACGGTATCGGTCACCGGTGGTCCGGCCACCCGGATCTTCTGCCGCCTCGTCGCCACGAAGACGCCCTGATCCGCCGCGGCCATCATGCATCCCGCCCACCGGAACGGAACTTCAGTCCCATCATGAAAAACCCCCGCCATCTCCCATTGCAGCATGAGGCAGGCTTCACCCTGGTGGAGTTGCTGGTGGCCATCACCATCATTCTGGTGTTGGCTGTCCTGTCGTTCCTCGGAGCTTCGGCATTGATCAGAAGCGCCGCCGCAGCCAAGGATACCTCCACCATGAGGCAGTTCTCGTCCTGCATCACCCTCTATGCGTCGGAGCACAACGATTACCTTCCCGGCCCGCTCTTCACCGGCCAGGCACCCGTTTACAACAAAGAGCCGAGCACCAACATCAAGGAATGGCGGAGGCTGGCCGATTGTTTCGCACCCTACCTCGGGTATGACAATCCAAAGCCGGGGGATTTCATCGAGCCCATGGCGGCATCGTGGCAGAAAAGTCCGGAATCCCGTAACGCACCGGCCTGGTATATGCAGCAGAAACTGCCCATGGGCGACAACGGGACCACCTTCGAAAACCCCTGGGGCCAGCCCGCGCCCGCATCGGCCAATGACCGGGTGCCCATGAAACTGGCGGCGGTTCTCGCACAGCCGAAGACCAGCAGGACCTGGGCGATGACCGAACTGGACCAGTTGCATCCGGATGTGGGCAATGCGGGCTGGAAGTCCCTGACGCCGCCCACCATGACCCATGGCAGCTATCGTCTGGCCCTCTACTTCAACGGCTCCGTCGGCAAGCTGAATCAGAACAACGATCCGTTCTAAACGGATGCGGGGATGCACTCCTGAATGGTCGCCGGGGCTGGGCGGAAGGCGCATCGGGAATATGCGCCAGAACGGCATGTGCTCCCCGGATTGCACCGGAGGGGTTGCGCGCGCACGGTCATCCGAAGATGGGTCTATCAGGCACCGTGGAGAAACCGGAGAATGTCACGGGACCAGTTCCACCAACAGCCGGACAAAGCGCCTGGCTGTCAGCGGATCGTCGGGCATCAGGATAATCACGTCCCGGAGCGGATCTCCCGTGCTTTCGGAAACCGAAACGCCACCGCCGATGGCAACAAAGACACCGCCGTTGGTTGAAACCGCAGCATCCTCCCACTCCCCGTTCAAATCGCCGGCGATCTGGACCACCATCCGCAGATCCGTAAGTCCGGTGTTTCTCGAAAACCGGTATTCAAATCCCTGACCCACCTGATGGAGGGTGGGATTGAAACCGTTATCCGCCTCCAGTGGACGACCGCCCAAGGCATACTCGAGCAGGTTGTTGAAGCCATCATGATCCGGGTCCACCGGGGCGCCCGACACGAGTTCATCCTCCCAAGCTTCTCCGAATTCCACCTGCCGCCAGATGGTCCACGGAGAACCGGCGGTCAGCGCGTAATTCAAAGTCGCCGATCCCGGAGCGATGCGAAGTCCTCCGCTGTTGTTGGAAGCATCGTCCACGCCTGATAGAACCAGGGTCACCTTTCCCCCGAAAGCATGGTCGCCCAGACGGGGGACGGTGAACGCGTAGGGAGTCAGCGCTCCGCCGGGACTGATCCTGACATCCGGGCCGATGGCGGAGGCGCTGGAAACTCCTGACGTGAGCATCCCGTTGGTCGCCGGATCGTTGGCGGGGGCGCCGTTCCATGTCATCGCCGGACTGAACGCCGGCACCGCCTGGTTCATTCCCCATAACTGGACACGATGGGCGAAGGTGGCGGTGAATCCGATCGTGAAGGTCGCGGCGGCGTCCAGATCCACTCCGGAGGGCGGCAGGTCGAACTGGAAATAGGCCTTCCTCGCCGTGTCCAGTCCGGCGTTGAACTTCACCATCAGATAGCCCGCGGCGGCTTCGTCCACATCGCTGTCCGCATACGTTCCGCCGCGGATGTTCGCCTCGCGCGCCACCGTCGCGACGCCCGCGGCATCCACCGCCAGGACGGCGATGTCACTGACGACGCTTCCGGCGGTGTTGCTCACCAACACCGTGTATTCTCCCGCGTCAGAGGTTTCCGCACTCGCCAGGTTCAGGCTGCTCGAGGTTTCGTCCGCCAGATCCACGCCATTCCTCCTCCACTGATAGGCGAGAGGATCCGTTCCGGTGGCGACGACGTTGAACGAGGCCGTGGAACCGACACCCACGACGGCCGACTGCGGCTGGGTCGTGATCACGGGCGCCAGATCCGGGCTGAGCGCCACCAGTCGCGCCCCAGAACCGTTGCCCTCCTTGGATGTGACGATCAATCCAGCGGGCTGGGTGTCGCCCGGCGTCAGGTCGGGCTGGGCCACATCCCAGCGGTGGTCCTGCACGATGAGAAACGAGGCGAATCCATCGCTGCGGGACTTGGCGAAATCGGTGACATCAAGAAAGCGCGGGGAAGCGATCGGCGAGTCCGCCACCACCTGACCGAGGATCCGGGTCGTGCCGCCCTGCCCGGCAACCACATTGTTCCCGATCCGATCGCCCGCCGGGACATTCTGCTTGAGAAACGAACCCGAGCCCGCCCATGTCGTGGATCCCTCGGTCCAGTTGTTGTCGGTGACGCCATAGACATGAACCAACACGGGATCGGTTCCGGAAGTGGTGGCCACCTTCATTTCCAACAGGACCGAATGGATGCTTGCAGAGTTCCCCGCGGGAACGGGGATCTTGATCAGGCTGACACGGCGCCCGTCGATGGAGCCGTCGGCGCGCACCTCCATGCCGGTCACGGCTCCAGCGGCCTGGTTTTTGCCAGCGCCGTCACTCAACTGCGTGTCAGCCGCCGAGTCCGATGTGAATGTGTTCATGGCCTGCCCCGGCACCGTGACCAGCCAGACCGACTCGGCCGGAAGAGCCGCCTCCGGGAGTTTCCCCTGCGCCAGATTCGCCATCCGGACGATTCCCCCGCTGGATGCGCCGCTGACCTCCTCGATGAACGCGGGATTGCCAGGCGCAACCGGCAGCGCGGAAAAATCCACCTCAAGCGGAACGGGCGCGGTGTTCCTGTTGGAAACGAACACATGATAGGTATCCGTCGCCGGGTCATGGGTGATCAGGCTCCAGACCCCGGTGTTGATCCCCGGGGCGGCTCCGGCCGTGGTGGTGAAATCCAGGCGCGGGCGTCCTCCCTTCGCGGCCTTGACAAACAGGCGGTAAACCTCCGCGTTCCGGGTGGCTCCGCCGTAGTTGAATCCGGAGCCCGATTCGTTCTGGACGTAGTGGCTGCCGTTTTTCGCAATGCCATAGACCGAGGCGCTTGAAGTCTGGCCGAACTTGAACATGTAGAGCTGGCTGACCCCACGCTCCGTTAGAGCGATGCAACTGGCGCCGAACGAGGCATAGTCAAACGGCGTGTCCTGGGTGTTGGTGATGGTGTCATAGCTGGCACCGGTGCGCACGTTGAACTCCGTCAGCGCCATCGGCAGCTGTGGCTCGCCGGACATGTCCGCGTCGATGTATCCCCGCAGTTCGTCATAATCCGTGACGAATCCCGACAAACCGTCCGCCGCGATCTGCCGGTGGGTGTATTTCTGATAGTTATACACCTGGAAGTTCATCCACGACGGCGAGGAACTTCCGTCCAGCAGCAGGTGGCGGCTGGCCACCGCGTCATGTCCCCAGGTGTCGGTGGTGGCCTCATCGGGCCCGATCGTATTGTATTTCGGGGCGCCGCTGGCGGTGTTCGGAGCGAAGACTTCCGGAACCAGGGTTTTCCCGTAACGGGAATTCATGTCCGCGATCGCGCCCTGGATCGCGTCCGAACAAATGCGGAGGCGCTCCAGCCACTCCGCTTCCGTCAGCGACGTGCCGTTCGGTTCGTTATACATCGAGAACCGCCGCACGCCGTAGTCGCGCGACAACAGGAATGCCTCGGCGTAATAATGTTGCCAGAGCTCCCACTTGCCGCCCCAGTCGTTCGCATCCGTGATCGGGAAGCGCGAAGGGCTGGCCGACAGATTGCTCAGGACCTCCACTCCGCTGTCGCGCAGCGTTGGCAGGACGTTGGTGAGTTGCATGCGGTTTCCAGACGTGATCACATCCGCGAAATTGCCGGTGAAAACCGACCATTTGACATAAGTGTTGCTCAGGGTCTCGGTGGTGGACGCCGCGTTCGCCCGGAGCAGGGCGCGCCGGGCGAAGAACCCGGCCTCGCTGGTCACGCCGTCCCCGACCGGAGGGATGTCGTCGGACGGCTCCATCTGCGAAACACTCATGAAGATCCGGGCCGCATTCACCCCGGAATAGCGGAACCAATCCGCTGCGTTCGAGTCCGGCATGAAGTGCCCCAGGTTGTAGCCCAGCCTGGAGGGAGTGGTGCCGGTCTGCGAGTTCAGGACCGTGATGGTCTCGGCACGGACGCAGGTGATTCCCAGCCACAAGCAGGCCTGAATCAGGCAGGCCGCAGGGACTGCCCCCGAAGAAAATGAAAATCTCTCACCTTGGTCGCGCATTATTTGTAGAATTATCACCGGAATCGAAGATTTGGTAATCGCTAAAACAGGTGATTTCCCAGGTTACTTGCGTGGATGAGACCGACCCTGTAAGGGGGGGCCGGTGGTATCGGTCGGGGTCTCCCCTCGTCAGGAAGAGCGGTGACGGATGGCGTTGCGGGTTTACTGTTCGGGGTGGGGTTCTGGTTGGGCATGGCCGATGGCCGATGGCGGATGCGCAGATATTGATTGCGCCGCGAGATGACGCCTCGTAATTTGAAATAACGGAAGTCCTTTTTTCGATAGATTGAGTCAACGTTACGGGAAAACGCAGCCGAAACCCAATGTCGCCGCTGACGATCCGGGCAAGTCCGGTGGGGCGGTGATGCGCAAAAAAAGCCGCACCCTGTAATGGATGCGGCCTTTTTTGGTTTGGTGAATTCTTGAGGGCGGTCGGTCAGCGCTTGGAGAACTGGAAGCGCTTGCGGGCGCCGGGCTGGCCGGACTTCTTGCGCTCCTTCATGCGGGGATCGCGGGTGAGGAAGCCGAGCGGCTTGACGATCTTGCGGTTCTCCGGATCGACCTGCGTGAGGCTGCGCGAAATCGCGTGGCGGATGGCGATGGCCTGGGCGTGGGTGCCGCGAGCTTGATCGACTGAAAGCGTGTCTGGAACCGCTCGGTGAGCAGGTCGAGTTGCAGGTTGCTTGTGCCGATCACGGCACGGCCCGGTGGCAAGCGGTCGAGATAACTCAGGAGCAGATCCTGAGCGTCCCGCGTGCAGCGGTCCATTTCGTTGATGATCTTCACCGAATAGACGCCGAACAGTGAGCACACACCGAGCGTGCCCATCCACTGTTTCACGGTTTCGACGGTGACGAGCTTGCCGTTGAACTCCTCGATGGCGAAGCGCGTGCCGGAAAGCGCGTCGGCCACCATGTCGGCGATGCTGGTCTTGCCGACACCGGGCGGGCCGTAGAGCAGGATCTTCATCGGAACCGCGGGGTCGTCGTGGAGCTTGCGGGCCTTGGCGACGAGTCGAGCGGCAACCGTGGCGGCGGGTCCACAAAGGTCACCGGGTTCGATAGGACGCCACGCCAGCGGAGAGCTTGCGGGGTGTGGTGTAGGGCTTGGCAGAATCTTGAAGAGTTGAGACATGGGGATCTTGGTTGGAGTTGGTGATGGCCCTGGCAACGGCCACCGCGCCCTTGCGGTAGAGGGTG
>JBMTCD010000109.1:0-11854 GCA_049430545.1 Luteolibacter sp. | reverse complement strand
TGAATCGCATGGCTGGGATGGAGCCGAGGCTCCTCCCGTGTCGCCCATCGCATTGGAGCAGGCCCGTCTTTTGATTTTGGCGTTGCCTGCGGATATCCCCAATCCGGAGTTGGCGGTGGATCCGGATGATGCCGCCATTTCCTTGGAATGGTATGCAGGCCCATCGCGAGTGTTTTCCGCCAGCGTGGGGACTTCCTCCCGTTTGGCCTGCGCCGGAATCGACGGCACTTTTGGTTGGCATGGTGTCGCTCCATTTGATGGCGTCCGCACGCCAGATTTCATCCTTCAAGGAATCGGTCGTGTGTTGTCGTGAACAGCCTTCCGTCAGGCCTTGAGGAAATCCCGCGCGATGCCGAGTCGCTTGCGCGATTTGTGACCTCATCTGGCTGGGTGGCCAAGTCAACCGGCAGAGTCAAGCATCAGGCATTCCTTCCTGCCCCCGATGACGATACCTCCGTTTATCGTGTCGATGGGATGTCAAAGCCGGAGATCTGGGCACACGCGGAACAGCACTTCGTCAATCGATCAGGGCAACCGTATCCGCATCACGGAGCGGCCGTTTCCACCGTATCAGTGGTGCGAGAAGCGGGCATCGAGGTGATTGCCCACGAACCTCCACCAAAACATGCCAATCTGAGAGGATGGCCGAAGCATGATGACCGCGAACTTCAGAAATCCAGGCGGAAGGAAATCGCTACTCGAATTGCTGATGCCGCTTCTTTTCTGTCGAATGCGTAAAATCCTATCTTCAGTGCGGACCCTCCGGTAAAATCGGAGGCTTCAGATTTGAGCCGCGCAAAGTGGCTTTTAATCGTCGCTGGTTTGTTGGTTAGCGGAAACTCAAGCTGATCGAGGCGTTGATCCTCGGCTTCCTGTTCCCGAATATAGAGACGGATCACCGCTCTGTCCCGCCCGCCCGTGTCCACGAAGATTTCCCGCGCCCACAGTCGCAGCCCGGCATAGTGGCGTTGGCGCTTCATGAAGTGCCGGGCCACATGAATCGCACTCTTGCTCTTGATGCAGCCCACCACTCCGGACACCGCTGCTTCGGCGGAATGCTGATCACCATGAGAACGTGGTCAGGAACGCGAACTCAGCGTCAAGCCGCTGCAGGAATACCACGGCTGAAACTTTGGGCTGCAAGCACGGCAGGGCGCTGCCGCCGAAAAACGGCGAAGGCCTGTAGCCGTTTTGGACAGGAGCGAACGCGACGTGCCCACACGGCGAGGTGCCGTGAGGCTGCACCGAGTCAAAGCGCCGGCGAATGGCAGGCCAATGCCAGACCTGAAGTCGGTCATTGCCTGCTCATTCACCGCGCATTCACGCGGCGGTGAAACCCTACCTGGTGGCGTAACCGATCAGGCGAGGTCGAAGCGGTCGAGGTTCATGACCTTGTCCCATGCGGCGACGAAGTCCTGGACGAACTTCGCTTCGCCGTCCGCGCAGGCATAGACTTCGGCCAGCGCGCGGAGGATCGAGTTCGAGCCGAACACGAGATCGGCGCGGGTGGCGGTCCACTTGGTTTCACCGGTCTTGCGGTCCACGCCGGCGAAGGCGTTGCCGCAGGGCGAGGCGGGTTTCCACTCGGTGGCCATGTCGAGCAGGTTGACGAAGAAGTCGTTGGTCAGCTGGCCCGGGCGGTCGGTGAGGATGCCCCAGTTGGTGCCGTCGTGGTTGCAGTTGAGCGCGCGCATGCCGCCGACGAGCACGGTCATTTCCGGTGCGGTGAGGCTGAGCAGCTGCGCCTTGTCGATAAGCAAGGCCTCGGCGGGGATGGTGTATTTGCCCTTGAGGTAGTTGCGGAAGCCGTCGGCGATGGGTTCGAGCACGGTGAAGGATTCGACATCGGTTTGCTCCGCAGTCGCATCGGTGCGGCCGGGTGTGAACGGAACGGAGATCTCATGTCCTGCGTCCTTGGCGGCCTTCTCGATGGCGGCGCAACCGCCGAGCACGATCAGGTCGGCGAGCGAAACCTTTTTCCCGCCGCTGGCGGCGGCGTTGAAGTCCTTCTGGATCGCTTCCAGCGCGGCAAGCACCTTGGCGAGCTGCTGCGGCTGGTTGACGGCCCAGAACTTCTGCGGGGCCAGGCGGATGCGCGCGCCATTGGCGCCGCCGCGCTTGTCGGAACCGCGGAAGGTGGAGGCGGACGACCAGGCGGTGTAGGCCAGCTCGGTGACGGTCAGGCCGGAGGCGAGGATTTTCTCCTTCAGCGCGGCGATGTCGCCCGCATCGATCAGCGCGTGATCGACCGCCGGCACAGGATCCTGCCAGATGAGGTCCTCGGCGGGCACCTCGGGGCCGATGTAGCGCGCCTTGGGGCCCATGTCGCGGTGGGTGAGCTTGAACCAGGCGCGGGCGAAGGCGTCGTTGAATTCCTCATGGTTCTCGTAAAACCGGCGCGAGATTTTCTCATAGGCCGGATCGAAGCGCAGCGAGAGGTCGGTGGTGAGCATCGTCGGGCGGTGCTTCTTGCCGGCATCGAAGGCGTCGGGGATGTCCTCGGGCGCATCCTTGGCGACCCACTGCCAGGCACCGGCCGGGCTCTTGGTGAGTTCCCATTCGTATTTGAAGAGGTTTTCGAAATAGTAGTTCGACCACTTGTCCGGCGTCTGCGTCCAGATGACCTCGAGTCCGCTGGTGATGGTGTCGCCCGCCTTGCCGCTGCCGAAGCTGCTTTTCCAGCCGAGGCCCTGTTCCTCGAGCGGTGCGGCTTCCGGATCGGGGCCGACGTGCGAGGCCGGGCCGGCGCCGTGGGTCTTGCCGAGCGTGTGGCCGCCGGCGATGAGCGCCACGGTTTCCTCGTCGTTCATCGCCATGCGGGCGAAGGTCTCGCGGATGTCCTTGGCGGCGGCGACGGGGTCCGGGTTGCCATCCGGGCCTTCGGGGTTCACATAGATGAGGCCCATCTGCACGGCGGCGAGGGGATTTTCCAGATCGCGCTCGCCGGAGTAGCGGCTGTCGGGCTTTTCGCTGGTGGCGAGCCATTCCTTTTCCGCGCCCCAGTAAACATCGTTGTCGGGCTCCCAGGTGTCCTCGCGTCCGCCGGCGAAGCCGAAGGTTTTGAAGCCACTGGTTTCCAGCGCCACGTTGCCGGCGAGGATCATCAGGTCGGCCCAGGAAATCTTGCGGCCGTATTTTTGTTTGATCGGCCACAGCAGGCGGCGCGCCTTGTCGAGGTTCACGTTGTCCGGCCACGAGTTGAGCGGGGCGAAGCGCTGCTGGCCGCGGCCACCGCCGCCACGGCCGTCGCCGGTGCGGTAGGTGCCGGCGCTGTGCCAGGCCATGCGGATGAACAGACCGGCGTAGCTGCCGTGGTCGGCCGGCCACCAGTCCTGGGAATCGGTCATCAGCGCGGCGAGATCGTTTTTCAACGCCTCATAATCAAGCGACTTGAATTCCGCGGCGTAGTCGAATCCACCTTCCATCGGGTTGGATTTGTCCGAGTGCTGGTTGAGCAGCTCGACCTTGAGGCGGTTCGGCCACCAATCGTGGTTGGAGGTTCCGGCTCCTCCGATGGCGGCGGCGGCGCTGTGGCCGAACGGGCATTTCGATGCTTCTGACATGGCTTTGTGTGTTGGTTTGCGGGTTGGGGTGATTGGAAAAATTTTCAGACCTTGAGGCAGTCGGGGCAGGTGCCCCAGTAAACGACCTCCGCCTCGTCGATCCGGAAACCGGCATCATCGGTGGCATGCAGGCACGGCGCATGGCCGACCGCGCAATCGACATCCACCGTTTTCCCGCATTGGCGGCAGACGAGATGGTGATGGTTGTCGCCCACGCGGGCCTCGTAGCGGGCGGGCGAGCCGGCCGGCTGGATGCGCCGCAGCAGGCCTTTTTCGGATAGCAGGCCGAGCACGTTGTAAACCGCCTGGCGCGAAATGGCACCGATTTCGCCGCGCACATTTTCCGCGATCGCATCCGCCGTGGCATGCGGCTGCCGCGACACCGCCCGCATCACCGCCAGACGCTGCGCCGTAACGGGAATGTCGCGAATCCGGAGTTGGCTGGCGGGATCGGACATGGCAGGGAAGGAATCAGTATAAATCTGGACTGAGTCAAGTTTACGATCAGGAAAAATGCCACCGCCGGGACATTTTTTCGGGTTGGCGGTTTTGGAACAAAAACCCGCCGATCGTAGAATGCTCCACGAGCCTCCAATCCCATGAAATATCAAGCCTTCATTCTCGCCCTCATGCTGCCATTGGCCGCGGCTGACCGGCCGAACATTGTGTTGATCATGGCCGACGACATCGGTGTCGAGTGCCTTTCCTGCTACGGCGGCGAAAGCCACAAGACCCCGCATCTCGACGCCCTTGCGGCCTCGGGCATGCGTTTCACCAACGCCCACTCGCAACCGATCTGCACGCCCTCGCGGGTGCAAATCATGACGGGCATCCACAACAACCGGAACTACGTGTGCTTCGGGGTGCTGGACCCGCAGGCGGTCACCTTCGGCAACCTGCTGCGCGACGCGGGATACCGGACAGGAATCGCCGGCAAGTGGCAGTTGGACGGCGGGTTCGAGGGACCTTCACGTTTCGGCTTCGACCGCTATTGCCTGTGGCAACTCACGCGGCGGCCGAGCCGTTATCCGAATCCCGGCCTTGAGATCGATGGCAGGGAAATTGACTTCAAGCAGGGCGAATATGGGCCGGATCTGGTCAGCGACTACATCTGCGAGTTCATCGAGGAAAACAAGGAGCGGCCATTCTTCATCTATTATCCGATGATGCTCCCCCACTGGCCGTTTGTCCCAACGCCTGACCATCCGGACTACGATCCCGGGATGTGGCGCGACAGCAAGGGCGAGCCCGGCGGCTTCATGGGTTCGCAGTATTGGCCGGCCATGGTGGCCTACACGGACAAGATGGGCGGCAAGGTCGTGAAAAAAATCGATGAACTCGAAATCCGCGACAACACACTGATCCTCTGGACTGGCGACAATGGCACCTACACCGGCCTGACCACCCGTTTCCGTGGACGCGATTATGATGGCGGCAAGGGCGGCCCGAAGGACAACGGCACTCATGTCGGCTTCATCGCCTCATGGCCGGCAGTGATCAGGCCGGGCCAGACCAGCGATGTGCTGGTCGATTTCACCGACGTTCTGCCGACGCTCACCGAGGTGGCCGGAGCGAAGACCCCGGAAGGCATCGACGGGGTTTCACTTGCCCCGCTGTTCCGTGGCCAACCACGTCAAAAGGACCACATCTACTGCTGGTATTCGCGCGATGGCGTGCGCAAGGAGGCCAGCCAGCACGTCCGCGATGACCGCCACAAGCTCTATGCGAATGGCGGCTTTTACGACACGATCGCCGACCCCGCAGAGCAGAACGACCTCACGTCCGGAGAGATGCCGGATCCCTTGCGGGAAAAACACCGGCATCTCAAGGCGGCGCTTGACCGGCACCTGGCTGTGACCGCAAAGGCCGATCCGGTGCAGGAAGGCCGCCGCGCCGTATTGAAGAGGGACCGCTGAGGGTTTCGCCCGCCGGGGATGCCGGCTCGTTTTCCGAATCGGGGAGTGACTCCACTGCCGGGATAGTGATTGGCTACGCGCATGTCCGGTTGTTGTTCCAAGGCACGCAAGCCGTCCTGCTGTGGCGGTGGCGGCGGAAAAAAGGTGCGCCCGGATTTCCTGTTGTGGGGCTCGCTGGCGGCATTTGCGGCGGGCATTGCGCTGCACCTTTCCGGGCTCTCGATGCCGGGCCGGTTGAGCATTTTCAGCCACAGCTGCCACGAGCTGTGGTCGCGCGCATGGTGGGGTTTGCTGATCGGCATCGCGGCGGTCGCGGTGCTCGGCCGGCTGCCGCGCGAGCTGGTGGCGGCGGTGCTCGGGCGCGGCGGGAGTTTTTGCGGGTTGCTGCGCGCGGTGGGCGCGGGGGTGCTGCTTGATCTCTGCAACCACGGCATTCTGATGGTGGGCATGGGCTTGTACCGACGAGGTGCCTCGCTCGGCCAAACCATGGCGTTTCTCATCGCCAGTCCGTGGAACTCGTTGTCGCTCACCATCATCCTGGCGGCCCTGATCGGATGGAAATGGGTGGTCGTTTTCATCCTCGGCTCGATGGGGGTGGCACTCGTGACCGGTTGGCTGGTGGACCGCCTGGTGCATGCGGGCGCGCTTCCGCGAAACCCTCATTCGGTGGATCTGCCGCACGATTACCGCGTGTGGCCCGCCATCGTGGATGTGCTGAAATCGCTCAAGCCCGGGCCGGGGAATTACCGCAAGCTCGTCCGCGACGGCCTTTCGGAATCAAGAATGGTGCTGCGCTGGATCTTCTTCGGCTTCGTGCTCACTGCCATGATCCGCGCCTTCGTGCCGGATGCGACCTTCCAACAATTCTTCGGTCCGAGCCTCGCCGGGCTGTTCATGACCTTGCTGGCGACGACGGTGATCGAAGTCTGCTCGGAGGGTTCCTCGCCCATCGCCGCCGACCTGCTCAACCGCGCGAACGCCCCAGGCAATGCATTCGTGTTCCTGATGGCCGGTGCCGCGACGGATTACACCGAGATCATGGCGTTGAAGGAAACCACCCGCTCGTGGAAGGCTACACTGGCACTGCCCTTGCTCACCACGCCGCAGGTGCTGCTCATCGGCTGGCTCTTGCAGCAGGGCGCTTGAGGCCAGGCCGCCATCCCGGGATTCAACCGTTCCGGCCTCAATTTTCCGCCACGCGGTCGTCCGGCGCGGGATAGCGGAAGTGTGATTCGATCCTGTAGTCGAACAAGGCGTTTTCCCACTGGATATGGGTATCCTTGTGGTGGACCACCCAAGGTTCGCCGGCGCGCTTGCCAGGCCCGGGAACGACAATGCCGATGTGCTTCTCCGCATTCGCCAGCGACCAGACGACGATGTCGCCCGGGAGGTAATCCGCCGGCTCGCGGGTGGGCGTGAGGCTCTGGCCGTGGCGCTCGAAAAACCTCTCAAGATTGGGAATGCGGCGGTGGTCGATGTGGGTGTCCGGCACGATCGCCCCCCACAGCTGCGGATAGAGGCGGAAATTGCGCGCCATGTCCTCGTGCACCTCGCGCTGGAGATCGATGCCGAGTCCGCGCAGGCAACGGACGATCACATCGGCCGCGTTGCCCTTGCCGGGGGCGATGTCGCCATTGGGGTAATCGATTTTGTAATAGGCGGTGTCGTAGCTGATCTCCTCGCCGGAAAGCGCCAGGGCCAATGCAGCCAGCGCGGCACCTTTGCCACCGGCGCCGCGAAGATCGGAAATCAACCGCTCAGCCTGCTCGATGGAAACATCCTGCTGGTTGGCCTTGAGCATCGGCACCAGCGGACGGCCGAACCAAAAACCAACCCCAACCGCGATCACCAGAATCACCCAGCCGCCAAAGAAATGCCGCCGCTTCTTTTTCTGCGGACGGGGTCCGATGTATTCGATCGTTTCAAAATATCCGTTGCGTCGGCGGGCCATGGGACAGCGGGTGCGCGCAAGGCAATCAGCGCGGCTCGGGGAAAGCGATGCTTTTCTTGGATTCCCCCGATTTTTGCCAGCGCACGCTGCCCACTCGACAAGCTCTGTGGCAATCCGCCATGCTCATGGCATGACGATTTTCCAATGCACGCGGCCCTTGGCCTGGGGTGAACTGGATCTGCCGCTCATCGGCATCAGCCGTGACTGGGAAGGCGCGGCGATCGAGCCCCCGGCGGGATTCGCACTGGCGGACGATGGCCGCCGGTTGTGGTTCGTGGCGCACCATCGCTCGCCGGCGGAAACGCACCCGCAGGCCCTGCCCGGGGACTTTCTTTCCGGGCTCTGGCAGTATGATTGCGCGGAACTTTTCCTCTCCACGCCCGCCGGCGACAGGTATTTTGAGTTCAACCTCGCGCCCAACGGCGCTTGGTGGAGCTGCGAATACACCTCGCCGCGCGTGCGGGTGGAGGCGGCGGACATCGCCATGCCGGAGGTGGCCACCTTCGCGGATCTGGCCGCCGATGGCGCATGGCTGGCGGCGATGGCACTGCCGCTCGACCTCCTGCGGGCGCGGCTCGACTTCGGGCCCGGAGCGCGGGCGAACGTCACCTTCATGCTCGGCGGCAAGCGGCGCTGCCACGCATGCGCGGCGGATCTCGGCGGCGGCGCTCCGGACTATCACCGGCCCGCACGCTTTCCCGTGGTGAAATTCCTGCCGCCGCCCGCCGCGCGGGACGTATGACCACTTCCCATCGCGCGGCCCGCATGCTATGGAGGAACAGTTGATCAAGCGCTTCCAAATCGATGATATTGTGTCCCAGGATGCCTCCGGGGTGGTGTTCCGGGCCATCGACACCGAAACCGGAAACGAAGTGGATTTGCGCCGTTTCTTCCCCTTCGGAGCACATGGCGGCGGCTTGGACCCCGAAGAACGGACCGCTTACGACATCGCCGTGACGCGCCTGGCCGACATCCGGCACCCCGCACTGCGAGCGGTGTTGTGCGGTGGTTGCGATCCGGTGGACGGCATGCCCTACCTGGTCACCGAGCATGTCGAGGGCCGCCCCATCGGCCCGCTGCCGCGCGCCCAAGCACTGCCCGCGCCGGTCGCGGCTGAATTGTTGACCCAGGCGCTCGAGGTATGCGAGTTGCTCTCGCACGTGTTTGCCAGGGAGGCGGTATGGGTGGACACTGATCCGCATACCATCATCCTCGGCAGCGAGCCGGGCGGGCGTGGCTTCACCTTCTGGATTTCTCCCTTCAAGTGGCTGGGTGGCGGCAATCAGCAGCGCGGGCTGGGTTCTCTGGTGGCACTCACCGAATCGTTGCTGGGATGGCAGGGCAAGATGGTCGCGGATCACGCCGGCAGCGGCCTCGGCTCATGGCTCAACTGGCTGCGCGTGGCCGCACCGGGCACCACCTTGAAGGAGGCCCGTGAAAATCTGGCCGCCGCTCTGGGCAACGAGCCGCACGCCAACTTGCGCCAATTGCCCGGAGAAGAGCGGCAGCAGCCGCCAATGCCGCCGCAGCGCCGCTCGTCGAAACCGCTCGCCATCGGTGTCGCCGGCCTCGCCATGACCCTGGTGGTGGGCCTTGGCGGCTGGATGTCGACTTGGCACCAAGGGCGGCAAATCCGGCAACCCGATGTGCCGGGAAAATCGATGCGGGAAACGCCGGCGCAGGCCGCCAACAGCCGCAGCCCGCAGGCACGTAAAACCAACCAGCTCGCCGCCCGACTCGCCGCAGAAGCCGCAGAGGCATGGCAGGGCGGCGTTTTCGAACCGCATCAAGGCGATCTGCTCGCGCGCCACGAAGGCGCCGTGGCCAGCCTCGAAGGCGTGCTCCGTTCCATCCGCGGATCGCAGTCCGGCAAAACCCTCTACCTGTTGTTTGCCGAAAAACCCGGCCGCAACGACCCGCGCGGAACCGTCCCGCCCCGCCATGCCAGGGATGGGCTCGACCAACCCTCGCTCGAAGCGCTCGTCGGCAGCAAGGTCCGCATCACCGGCACCGTCCGCGTGACCCGCGTCGGCGGCCTGCAACGGCCGGAAATCATCCTCACCGCAAGCAGCTCCATCCAACGCATCGATTGATCCGCCCGCTCACCAATGGGTGGCGCGGCGGAAATGAGCCACGCGCTCCGACAAATCGTCATGCGTCAGCTCCTCCAGCCGTCGCGTCGAGAACGCCTCACACGTGAACGAAGCAAGAATCGATCCCTGCACCACCGCCTGCCGGAGCTGGGCCTCGCTGTAGGGCGGCGGACCCTGCGCGGCGAGGAATCCCGCCATCGCTCCCACGAAGGTGTCGCCCGCACCCGTCGGATCCGCCACGTCCTCGAGCGGCCAGGCGGTGGCACGGAAAATCGAGCCGCCACGAGAAAACAACATCGCACCGAACTCGCCCAGCTTGATGGCCACATGGCGCGGCCCTTTCTTCAACAACAGATTCCCCGCGCGCACCAGATTGGAAGTGCCCGCCAACTCGCGCGCCTCGCCCTCGTTGAGCACGAAAAGATCCAACTGCGGCAAAACCTCATGCAACCGCTCGTTGGCAATCTCGATCCACAAATCCATCGTGTCCGCCACCACGAACCGCGGGCCGCCGCCGTTTTCCTCACTGATCCCGCACTGGCCGAGCATCTCGATCTGGTTGTCCGGCGACATGTTCGCCAGCACCACCACCGGCGCCGCCGCGTGCGATGCCGGCACTTTCACCTGCCAGTTCTCCAGCACATTGATGCCCACCCGGTGCGTCGTGCGCTCGTTCATGTTCTCGTGATACTCGCCGGACCACGTGAACGATTCGTTCGGCGACCGCTCCACCCCGTCCAACGCCACCCCGCGGCTTGCCAGCATCTCGAGATGCGGCTCCGGAAAATCCCGGCCGATGATCCCGATCAACGAAACCGGCCGGCTGAAAAACGACGCCGCCAGCGCCGCATACGCGGCCGATCCACCGAGCAGACCGTGGGCTTCGGAATCGGGTGTCTTGACGTGGTCGATGGCGATCGTGCCGCCGACGATCACCGGTGCGGGAGTTTGTGGGATATCTGACATGACGAATGGCCCGGACAGGGCCGGCCCGTGTTTTGAATTGCCCCGCCACGATACGCAACCCGCAATTCCCTCCCCTCCGCTGCGCTCCAGCACCGCAAAAAGAGATTGCCAAGCCCATGCCACGCTCCTAGCTTGCCGCCCGCTTTCAGGACAGGTGTCAGAGTGGTCGAATGAGCACGCTTGGAAAGCGTGTGTGCTGGAAACAGTACCGAGGGTTCGAATCCCTCCCTGTCCGCCATCTGGTCCCATGATGGGACTCTCTGCATATTGATGTGCTTTCATAGGGATTCTTGCAGGTCGCGGTTTGGAAGGTGACGCATATTTGCGCGCCAATCGCCGGTTGATTGTCCGAAATTCGTCAGAAAGCGATCCGTTATTTTGTCGGTAATTTGCGGGTTTGAACCCTGAACTTCCTCGACGAAGTGCGACGGCATCTCAAATCTCACGGTCTGACTGACTTCCATTGGCAATCGTCCAGAATCTGGCCGCTCGGTGCCGGATTTCAAGATCTGAGTGGCAAGGAGCCAATTGGCGTTCAATTTCGTACAGCGGTTGCTGTCGCGGACTTAAAATCCGTTGTCGGTCAACCGGCGTGGGGGTTCGAGAACCCGTCAGAATATTCACAATCAATTGGTTGTGCCTCTTTAGCAGTCTGACCAGCGTTTTTCAACAGGCTGCTACACTCACCAACATGCGGCCACGGCGATCGGCGCGGATCACCGCCCCTTCGGATTCGGTCATAAAGGTCATAGATGGCTATCTATCACCTCTATGACCCGCTTGGGAACGGGTGGCCGGTGGAGCGCTTACGTTGCAACAACCTCACCAAGCGCCAGCTCGCCGCGGCCTTCACCCACAACCTCTCGCTGCTGATGCGCCATCTGACCGGCCACGGCACGGCAAAACAGTGGCTGGCGGCGGCGGGTGGCACTGTTTTTCGTGCGATTGGCGCGCCATGGGCGGCCCTGGCGCTGGTCGCGACGGTGTGGACGCGGAGTTTGTCGCAAAGTCGCTTCATCCGCCGCCGAGTCGAGCTGCTTGCGGTATCGCTGCCAATTCGTTCCGCAGGCCCCGAAATTCCCCGTTTTAAACAGGCTGCTAGAATTCAAGAACGGTTTCCGGAGGTGCAGCCTACTTGATGAGGTTCACTCTCAGAGAATTGATGCGCCCGTTGAAGGCGAAAGGCCTGCGACTGTAATAGGCGGACGCGACTGTCGAACCGAGATCCATGCCGACGTCGAAGGATTCGCTGGCGGTAAAGGCTCCGGGAACGGTCCGCTTCAATGGCACGCATCCCACTTCCTTCCCGTCGATGATCAGGGTTGCGGTTCCCTCCCTGCCGGGACCGGCAATCTTGGTGACCAC
>JBMTCD010000108.1:0-11945 GCA_049430545.1 Luteolibacter sp. | reverse complement strand
CCGATGAATTACTCGCCAAGGCGAAGGTGGTGAATGCCGCGGCAACGCGATAATCAATCCCCGGCACGCCAGTGGTCCCCCGTTCCGGTCAGATCGCCCAGTATGAGGGTGGTTCGCCGCGAGCGCCCGAACAAGGCAGCCGCCGCGCGATCCGACACGGGGACCAACTCCGCCGCTGGACGGCCGTGGCGGGTGATGGTCACGCGCAGATTCTCTTTGCGCACTTTTCCGACCACCTCGTGACACTTGGCCTTGAATTGGGTAATGCTCATTTGCATGGGCAAACCCTAATCATACTTTGGTCGTTTTGAAGGCGATTCCGCCCGCCGCGCTCAATACCTCCGCCAGACACTCGGCAGGAAGAGCACCAGCAGCGCGAAGAGTTCGAGGCGGCCGAGGATCATCAGCCAGCCGAGGAAGAGATGGGTGGCTTCGCGGAAGTGGCCGAAGTTTTCCGTGGGCCCCACCGCACCGAAGCCGGGGCCGATGTTCGACAGGGTGGCGAGCACCGCGCCGGCACAGGTTTCCATGGATATGCCGGTGCCGGATTCCAGCAGCGCGACGACCAGTGTGGCAAGCACGGCGATCATCAGGTAGAGCAGCAGGAAGAACACCGTGCGGTTGCGGCCCGATTCATCGATCGTGTTGCCGTTGACTCGCAGGCGGAACACCAGGTTCGGGCGGAAGGCGCGGACGATCTCGTGCCGGGCGGTTTTCAAAAACAACAACAGGCGGCCTACCTTGAAGCCGCCCGCGGTGGATCCCGCACAGCCGCCCATCAGCATCAGCAGGGCCAGGACCATGCGCGCCCACGCCGGCCACGGTTCGTAATCGGCGGTGCCGAAGCCGGTGGTCGAGACGATGCTGGCGACGGAAAACGAGGCATCGCGCAGCGACTGCATGGGCTCCACGCCCTCGGACCAGGCGCGGCCGCCGGCGATCAACACCACCGCGAAAACGACGATGCCCAGCAACCAGCGGCCGTCCTCTTCCTCACGCAGCCGCCGCCAGTTTTTCCGCAGGAGCACCACATACAACAAAAAGTTCAGGCTGCACAGCAGCATGAAAAGCGTGATCCATGCCTCGATCATCCAGCCGCTGCTCCAACCCGAGTAGTGTCCCACGCTGGTGTTGTGCGGACTGAATCCGCCGGTCGATACGGTGGCCATCGCATGGCAGGTGGCATTGAACCAGCTCATGCCCATCGCCCGCAGCCCGAACAGGCAGATCGCCGTGAACGCGACGTAGATTCTCAGCAGCGCCAGCGAGGTGTCCTGGATCCGTGCCATCCCCGACTCGCCGCCGCGGAAAGACGATTCGTTTTGAAACAACGACTTCGCGCCGAGGCCGAGATAGGACAAGACCGCCACGAACAGGACCAGGATGCCGATGCCGCCCAGCCATTGGGTCGTGGAGCGCCAGAGCAACATGCCGCGTGGCCAGGCTTCGATATCGCTCATCACCGAGGAACCCGTGGTGGTGAATCCCGAGGCCGATTCGAAAAACGCCGCCGTCATGTCCATGTGCGGCGGGCACAACACATAAGGCAATCCGCCGAATGCACTGCATGTCAGCCAGCCAAGTCCCACCACCAGCACCGCCTCGCGGCGTGGGATGCGCTTCACCTGCCGCTGGAATCCGGAGAACAGCATCAGCGCCAGACCCACGCCTCCGGCAAGTGCCGCGGACTTCAGCAAGGCCCGCATCGCCGGTTCGTCACCGGCCACCACGTCGAAACGCGCGAACAACCCGCACGCCATCATTGCCAGCGCCTCCAGCAACAGCAGGAGACCGGTGATGCGCATGACGAGCCGGTGGTTCATGTGCGGGCGGTCAGGTTTCCAACAGCTTCACCAGGGCCTTGAGCGAGTCCCGCGCCACCACCACGTAGAGCAGGTCCTCGGCCAGCAGCACATTGTCCGGCCCGGGCACTTCGGCGTGGATCCCGCGCAAATGCCCCACCAGCACGGTGTGCGGCGGCCATTTCACCTCGTGCACCATGTGGCCGGCCGCGATCGAGCCTTTGCCCACCCGGATCTCGATCAGGTCCGCGCCTTCGAGCGATTTCATGACATGATATCTCTCGCTGGTGATGAAGCGCTGGATTTCCCGCCGCGTGGCCTCGCGCGGGCTCACCGCGGCGCGGATGCCGAGATGGTGGCCGCTGGCGGAGATCGCCTCCGCATAATCGGCGCGGTGGATCAAGGTGAGGCAGGTTTTCGCGCCCAGCGTGTGCGCCTGCAGGCAGGACATCACGTTGTCCTCGTCGTCCGGGCCGGTGCCGATGAAGAAGTCGGCCTCGCCCACCTGTTCCTCCTGCAGCTCGGCCACCACGGTGGCGTCGGCGTGGATCACGGTGGTGTTGTTGAGGCGGTTGGCGATCTTTTCGCACAGCGCGCCGTCGCGCTCGAAGATCCGCACCGAGCAACGCAGGCTCTCAAGCATCTGCGCCAGGGTGAAGCCGTATTCGTTGCCGCCGAAAATGACCACCTTGAGTTTGTCGCTCAGGCTCTTGCGGCCCTGCAGCTTGTCCGCGTAGTCGCGCAGCTTGCGCGGCTCGCCGAAAATGGTCACCACGTCGCCGCTTTCGAGCACCGTCTCCGCGTCCGGCACGAAGTGGTTTCCGCCGCGCGAGACCATCGCCAGCCGGATGCCCGCCGGCGCGTCCAGTTTGCGCAGCGTGACCCCCGCGGCCGGCGAGTTTCCGCCCACCCGCACCTGCTGCAGCTCGATGCGCCCGCGCGCCAGCTCCTGCACTTCCAGCGAGTCCGGATTGCGCACGTATTTCGCCAGCTCGATGGCCGTGAGGCGCTCGGAGCTGAAGATATGGTCGATGTTGAAGTGGCCCTTGAAATCGAACAGCCATTCCTCGCGCTGCAAGCCGGGATGCACGCGGCTGATCACCTTGGCCACGCCCATCGCCTTGGCCATCGAGGCGGACATCAGGTTGGCGGTGTTGGACGAGGTGAGCGAGAGAAACAAGCCACACTCGCCCACGTCCGCCTCCACCAGGTCCTCGACGCTCGCGCCATTGCCATGGATCACCTTGGCATCGATGGTCTGTTCCAGCTCCGCGGCCAGCCGCGCGTCTTTTTCGATCACCGAGATGTTGTGCGCTTCCGTGGAGAGCCGCGCTGCCAGATGGCGGCCGATTTCCCCCGCGCCGACGATGATGATGTTCATGCGGATGCGCCCGGAGAAACGCCGGGCGGCGCTGAGCCTATCAGCCGCGCCGCGCCGGACAATCCCAAATCCTCAGGGCCGAGGCATCAGAATACCTTGGATTCACCGCCAAGACGCCGGATCTCAGGAGGATGTCGCGGAGCCACCACGATCCGAACAAGTCTTGCGACCGCTTGTTGGTTTGGATTTTGAAAATTCCTTGGCGTCCTGACGGTGAAAAACGCCGGATTTCAAGATGGGTCGGCCCTGCAGGAAATGTTTTGCAAGCCTCAGCGGGCTGTCTAGCGTCCGCGCCATGGCCATCGATACCGACCTGCTCTCCCGTGTTTGCGAAGCCCCCGGTGCGCCGGGCTATGAGAAAGCCATCCGCTAGCTGGGGCGCGCCGTGATCGCGGACCTCGCCGAGGAGATCCGCACGGACAACATGGGCAACGTGATCGCGCTGAAGAAGGGCAAGTCGTCCGACAAGCGCACGATGGCCGCCGCCCACATGGACGAGATCGGCTTCATCGTCACCCACATCGACGACAACGGCTTCATCCATTTCAACCCGCTTGGCGGCTTCGATCCCAAGACGCTCACCTCGCAGCGCGTGATTGTGCACGGCAAAAAGGACCTGCTCGGCGTGATGGGCTCGAAGCCGACGCACATCATGCAGCCCGAGGAGCGCAACAAGGCGGCGAAAATCAGCGACTACTTCATCGACACCGGCCTGCCGAAGAAAGAGGTGCTCAAGCATGTCGAGATCGGCGATCCGGTCACGCGCTGGAGCCCGCTGTTGGAGATGGGCGAATGCGTGAACGTGAAGTCGCTGGACAACCGGGTGTGCGTTTTCCTGTTGATCGAGGCGCTGCGGGCCTTGAAGAAATCGCGCCGCAAGCCGTGTTATGATTTTTTCGCCGTGTTCACCGTGCAGGAGGAGGTGGGCTTGCGCGGCGCGAACGTCTCGGCGCTCGATATCCGGCCGGACTTCAGTTTCGGCCTCGACACCACCATCGCCTACGACGTGCCGGGTTCGAAACCGCACGAGCGCTGCACCTCGCTCGGCAAGGGCGCGGCCATCAAGATCATGGACAGCTCGGTGATCTGCGATTACCGCATGGTCGCCTTCATGAAAAAGACCGCCGAGCGCAACAAGATCGCGTGGCAGCCGGAGATCCTTTCGGGCGGCGGCACCGACACCGCAGGGCTCCAGCGGATGGTTCCCGGCGGCTCGATCGCCGGCGCGGTCTCGGTGCCCACGCGGCACATCCACCAAACCATCGAGACGGTGAACAAAAAGGATCTCCAGTCGTCCATCGATCTGCTCGTCGCCTGCGTGTGCGAATTGGACCAGCACGATTGGAAATTCTGAGCCGCATCGTGGAGCGCCGCGCGCAAATTTCCGGTTGCGCAATGGCGGCGGCGGACCAAAGAGTCCGGCGCGTCCGCATCTGGCGCGATTTCCCGCATTCCCATGAGATGGATTTATTGGACCGGTTGGTTGTTGTTCGGCGCGGCGTTCCGCTCGCTCTTCGGCATGCGCGTGAAGGGCGCGGAACATCTCATCACTGAAGGTGGCGTGCTGGTGGCGTCGAACCACCAGAGCTATCTCGACCCGCCGCTGATCGGGAATCTCTATCAGGACGAGATGGTCTATCTGGCGCGCAAGTCGCTCTTCAAGGGCTTCTTCCGCTGGCTTTACGGCCAGTGGAATGCGATTCCGGTGGACCAGGAGAAGCCGGACATGGCCAGCCTCAAGACCATCATCCGGAAACTCAAGGAGGGTCACCGCGTGCTGGTTTTCCCCGAAGGCTCGCGCACGCTTGACGGCGCGCTCGGCGAGGCCGCGCCGGGGATCGGCCTTGTGGCGGTGAAATCCGGCGTGCCGATCCAGCCGGTGCGCATTTCCGGCGCCCGTGAGGCGTTGCCGCGGGGGTCTGCCCGCATCCGCCGCGCCCGCATCACCGTCACCGTGGGGCCGCCGATATTTCTCACGCCGGCAGAACGCGCCGCGAAATCGAAGGAGGAATACGACCGCATCGCCAAGCGCATCATGGCTGCCATCGCCGCGTTGGATTGATGCGCGCTCAGAAAAAAGAATCGCAACCACGGACGGACACGGATTCACACGGACCATTTCCCCCTGGTGTAGAGACCCTGCGGTCAGAACCACGAAAAACACGAAATTTCACGAAAGGAAGAGGATTTGGGGGTTTTCGGATCCTCACCCGTTGGGGCAGGCATGCGCTCCGGCAAAATGCGATCCGGCAAACCCTGCTTTTTGCCGTGGAAAAAGAATTGAAACCACGGATGGACACGGATTCACACGGATAATCAAAGAGTGACGATGACTCGGCCTTTCCCCCTTGGGTTGAAAGCTGAATCATTCGCAAGTCTCTCATAATCCGTGCTCATCTGTGTTTATCCGTGGTTCATTTTCTTTTTGGGTTGATGGGTGTGTTTTGTGGCTTTCGTGGCTTTCGTGGTTTTTTCTGCGGAATCCGGGGCCAGCCGCATGGTGGGTTGGGTTTTGGAATTTCCTTGGCGTCCTGGCGGTGAGAGATGCCGGATTTCACGATGCGTCGGCGCTGATGCGCGCGCCGCTTGACGTGGCGGTCACCGATGGGATGTTGTGAAGGAGGTGAAATCATGAGCGGCATCAACCAACTCGATCTGTGCAGAGCCTATCTGAAATCCGCAACCAGTGACGAAAAGCCCACTGACAAAGGCAAAAAACCCGACGGTCCGGTGGTGACCATCTCACGCGAGGCAGGCGCACGCGGCAACACGATCGCCGAGGCGGTGGTGGAGCGTGTCCGGACCGAGCGATCGATCCCGCGCTGGCATCCATGGACCTTGTTCAACCAGAACCTGATCCAGTGCGTCATCGAGGAACACTCGCTGCCGGAAAGCACGGCGGGTTATCTCGGCGAGCACGGCGCGGGCCACATCAGCCTGATGGTCGCCGAGTTGCTGGGCCTGCACCCCGGTGTTTACAACACGGTGCGCCGCACTGCCGAGACGATCCGCCGGATCGCGCGCGCCGGCAATGCGGTGATCGTGGGCCGCGGCGGCAACCTCATCACTGCGGACATCGCGCATGCCATCCATGTCCGGCTGATCGGGTCCAGACAGACACGCAGCAACCACTACGCGGCGCATGCCGGCATTTCGCATGCCAAGGCGGTGGCGGAAATCGCCCGCATCGACCGCGCCCGCAAACGCTACCTCAAGACCCACTATCAAACCGATATCAACGATCCACTGCGCTACGATCTGGTGCTGAACACCGACCGCATGGGCGATGACGAGGCTTCGGCGATCATCGTGACCGCACTGGCCGCGCGGATGGCGGCGTGAAATTTCAGCTGCGGGCATGATTCCGTGCTCGACGGAGCGTGCGTGCGCGTCATTGCTCTGCGCGCGCATGAGCGAAGACCAAGCCACCTCCAGCAAAGCGACCATTCCATTGAAGCGTGCCCGTAAATCCGCAGGCAAGAAAGCCGCGGGCCATTCCCCCGCGAAAGCGGCGGCGGATCCGGCAGCAGGCGGAAAACCGGTGGCCGAGACACCTGCGGCACCCATCGTGGCACCGACCGCGCCCGAGGAAAAACCGGCGCCCGCTGCCGAAACCCCGTCCGCTCCCATGCCGGAGACCGCCACCGTGGGTGGCGATGTCGCGGCCGAGAGCCCGAAGAAAAACAAGCGCCGCCGCCGCAAAGGCAAAGGCGGGAGAAGCGAGACCGGCGAAAGCGCGCCTGGGCCAGCGCCCGCCGATGCGCCTGCCGCCTCTTCGTCACCGCGCCCCAAGTTGGACGCCGAGCAACTCGCCAAGTTTGCATGGAAGATTTATCTGGCCGAAATCGGCGAGGAAGGCGTGGCCTTGATCGGTGATCACGATGCACGCGAACTGACGCGCCGTTGTTTCCGGCTGGCGGAAATTTTCCTCGAGGAACAAGCGCGCCGCAAGTGAGCGGCCTGCGGCTGCTTCAAATCAGTTCTTCCAATCGAGCGCGCCCTTCTTGAGCGCATAGACGTAGGCGAACACCAGGATGCCCGCGAAGCCTGCCATGCTGGCCAGCACCACCGGGCCATCGGCGATCAGGTCGCGGAACTGCACCGCCCATGGATACATGAAAACCACCTCGATGTCGAAGAGCACGAACAACATCGCCACCAGATAGAACTTCACCGAGAAGCGCGGCGCGCCCTCGCCCACCGGCAGCATGCCGCATTCGTAGGGAATGTCCTTGGTGGCGTTGCGTCGCGCCGAGCGGCCGAAGATCACGCTGGCGATCAAAACGGTGACCGCGAATCCGGCGGCGACGAGGATTTGGAGCAAAACGGGCAGGTAGTGTTCCGGCATGGCAGGGCGGTTTTGGAGACGGCGCGATCCAGCCATGTGGTGGGTTCGAATGACAGGAAAAAAAATCCCGCTCAACAAGCGCGCGCGGACCGCGTAGGCTCCGGCGCATGACAGGAATCGTTCTGGGATCCGGGCTGGGGCCGCTGGCCGAAGCCGTGCGCGTCGAGGAGGAGGTTTCGTTCGGGCGCGCCGGGCTGCCGGTTTCCACCGTGCCGGGCCACCACGGGAAATTCATCGTCGGCAAGCTCGGCGATGAACCGGTCGTGCTGATGAGCGGGCGTGTGCATCTCTACGAAGGCCACGACCCGCGCGCTGTCACCGAGGGCGTGGCATGGATGGCCGCAAGTGGCGTGTCCCGCATCGTGCTCACCAATGCCGCGGGCACCCTGAATCCGGATTTCGCACCGGGCAGCTGGATGGTTTTTTCCGATCACCTCAATCTCACCGGAACCTCGCCGCTGATCGGCGCCGAGTTCATCGATATGTCCGCCGCCTACGATCCCGCGTGGCGAAACCAATTCGCCGATGCCGCCGCGGAAACCGGCATCACCCTGCATCGCGGCGTCTATGCCGGCCTGCGCGGTCCGCAGTATGAAACTCCCGCGGAAATCCGCATGCTGCGCGCGCTCGGTGCCGATGCGGTGGGCATGAGCACCGTGCTGGAAACCATCCGCGCCCGCTCGCTCGGGCTGCCGGTGGCCGCGTTTTCCTGCCTCACCAACTGGGCCGCCGGGATCTCGCCAACCCCGCTCGATCACGGTGAAGTCATCGCCACCGGGAAAAAAGCCGCGCGCGACATGATCCGGTTGTTGGAAAAAGTCGTCGGCGGACTTTGACTCGCCGCGCCCAAAGCCATGATGTTGTCCGATTCCTTTTTCGATCCCGCCCGCACTTCATTGAAGATCTGCGGCGTCACCACGCGCGGCGATGCCGAACGGCTGGTGGCACTCGGCGTGCCCGCGCTCGGCGTGAATTTCTGGCCGATGTCGAAACGCCATGTCGATCCCGCCTCTGCGGCTTGGCTGCGCGATCTGACAGGACGCATCCTGCGTGTGGGCGTGTTCGTGAACCAGGCCGCAGAGCTGCCATTGCGGCTGGTTGAGGAGGGCATGCTGGACGTGGTCCAGCTGCACGGCGACGAGACACCGGAGGATGCCCGGTTTTTCCGCGCGGCGGGCGTACCGTTCATCAAGGCGATCGGCGTGGCGGGCCGCGGCGAGCTGGAGCGTGCCGCGGATTTCGGCGCGCGGGCCATCCTGTTGGATGCACACGCGCCGGGCGTCTATGGCGGCACCGGCGAGACTTTCGATTGGAACGCCGCCCTCGCCTTCAAACAGCAACATCCGGAAATCCCGCTCATGCTCGCCGGCGGCATCACCCCGGAAAACGCGGCGGACGCGGCGGCCACCGTGCGGCCCGCGGCGCTCGACGTGGCATCCGGCGCGGAAGTTTCCCCCGGCGTGAAGGATTTCACCAAAGTGGCCGCCTTGCTGCGGGCCGTCTGTCAGCCATGATCACCGATTCCCACTGCCATCTCGCGTCGCATCGTTTCGCACCGGAGGAAGTGCCGGGTTTGCTCGCCCGCGCGCTCGCCGCCGGGGTCACCCGCATGGTCACGCTCGCCACCTGTCTGGACGACGTGGCGGCGAATCTGCGCCTCGCGGAAAACCGGCAGGTCCATGCCTGTATCGGCATCCATCCCTGCGAGGTGCACCACGCGCCGGACCACGCGGTGGACCTTCTCGCCGCCCACACCAATGACCCGCGCGTCTGCGGCATCGGCGAGACCGGCCTGGATTATTTCCACGCCGCGCCGGATGGCTGGAGCGACGAGAGCCATCACCAGCGGCAGATGGAATTTCTCGAAAGACACTTCGAGCTGGCCGCCGCCGCGAAGCTCAACGTCGTCATCCACACCCGCGACCGCCACGGGCATCGCTCGTTCGACGACGCGCTGGCGACCTACAGGAAATACCAAGGCAGCGTGCGCGCCGTTTTCCACTGCTTCACCGGCACATGGGAAAACGCCCGCCGCGTCATCGATCTTGGCGGCCTGCTGTCCTTCGGCGGCGTGGCCACTTTCAAGAACGCCGCCGTGGTGCGGGAAACCGTCCGGCAATGCCCCGCCGGAGCGTTCATGCTGGAAACCGACGCGCCCTACCTCGCGCCGGAACCGCACCGCGGCCTACGCAACGAACCCGCATGGACCCGCGAGACCGCGCTCGCCATCGCCGTGCTGAGGGGCGAGCCCCCCGACGCTCTCGCCGCGCACACCACCCGCGCGGCCGATGGATTTTTCCGCTTCCGTCCGCAGGGAAATTGAATAAAGCCATGGGCTGTTGCCGTTATCCATATCCGTGCGCCCAGCCAACCGGGGCAACCACTCCAACCCGTCGTTTCATGAAACACATCCATCTCTCCGCCGCCGCGATTTCCGCATTGCTCGTTTCCTGCGCCTCGCAAAGCGCCGATCCCTACGCCACCGGCGATCCCTACGGCCAGCCCGATGCCGGCCTCGGGCAGGCTCCAGCCCAGGGATATGAGAATCCTGTTTACGACACCCCGGCCGCCTACGAGGACACCTCCGCATACACGCCGGCCGCGCCCGACACACCCGATCCCACTGCTCCCGCCACCATCCACACCGTGGTCAAGGGCGACACGCTTTCCGGTCTCAGCGCCAAATACAAAGTGCCGATGGAATCCATCAAACGCGCCAACAACATGACCAACGACACCGTGATCCTCGGCCGCAAGATGGTGATTCCTCCGCGTTGACCTGCCGGGCTTCCGCGCGTTTCCTGTATTGCATGCGTGCCATCCTCCGTCCGGTAGCCACCTTGTTCTGTCTCGGCGCCGTTGCCCACGCCGAGCCGTGGAATCCCGCCGCGGCCGCCGCGGAAATGGTGGCCGCCGGAAAACGTGGCGCGCTCGACCGCCTGCTCACCGAACGCGGAACCGAGCTGGAATTCCAACAAGCCATCCGCCATGCCCGCGAGGCGGGCGTGAATGAGCAGGCGATTCTCGAGGCGCGTTTCCTCCATGCGGTGGACAAGGGAGACGATGAGGTGCTTGTCCGCATGCTCCCGGCCTTCGCCGAGCGCGAGGCCTCATTCAAGATCGAAGACTCCGCCATCTTCGCGGCCAAGGAAGACTGGCTGGCGGTGATCGAATACCTCAAGGCGCTCGCCGCGCTCAACGCCGGCGACCAGCCGGCATTCAAGCGCCATATCACCGAGGCCTTCTGGCTCAGCCCGCATCAGGGCACCGCATTCGCCCCACACATCGAACGTCTCCGCACCGCCGAGGCGATGCGCGGACTGAAGCTCGACATGTCACTCGCCATGACTCCGCTTCTTGGCGGGGAAGCGCGGCCGCTGCTAGCATCGCTCGGTGAAAACGGCAAGGCCCTGTTGCTTCACTTCTGGTCGCCATGGAGCGGCGAGTGCGATGGTTTCATGCCGCAGTTCGCCGTCATTGCCCCGCACCTCGCGGATCATGGCATCGCATGCGCCTCGCTGCTGTCGGGCGATTTCCCCGAACTCGTCGGCGAGGCCGCTGAAGCGATCCGCAATCCCAAACTCGCCAATGCCGGCGCGTGGCTCATCGATCCCGCCGGCGGCATGCTCGCAAAGCAGCTGCGCGTGCGCGACCTTCCCACGATCGTATTGCTCTCGCCGCAGGGCGACGTGCTTTTCAACGGCGCGCCTGACAACAAGGCGCTGTGGCAGGCGCT
The DNA here is from genome assembly GCA_049430545.1 of Luteolibacter sp. GTDB lineage: Bacteria > Verrucomicrobiota > Verrucomicrobiia > Verrucomicrobiales > Akkermansiaceae > Luteolibacter. The sequence goes on along the minus strand of JBMTCD010000108.1, from coordinate 678 downwards.
CGCCAAAATCGACGCACGGATCAATCGCCCGCACGCGCCCGCGGATGATGCGCGGTGAGCGCCGCGCGCCGGCTACGATCCGTGTAGTATCCGGCCGCCGTAGAGGCTGGAAAGGTCTTTAAGATTTCTAAAATTTATTCGCATTTTAACTTGACGGTTTTCCAAACTACTAGTCACATCGTCACAAGCAACGAGTTTGCAGCACATGGCGAGGCCGTCCACTCCTTCCAATCTTGAACTCCAGGCGCTGTCGGTTCTCTGGCACGAGGGGCCGTCCACGGTGGCCGCGATTCAGGAAACCCTGCCGGATGGCAAGGAGCGCGCTTACACCACGGTGCTGACGGTGATGCAGAATCTCGAGCGCAAGAACCTGGTCAGGCGCTCGCTTGTCGGAAGGGCTCACGTTTACGAAGCCGCATACTCGCAGGAGGTCATCGTGCAGCGCGCGACCCAGGACTTCCTCACCAACGCTTTTGGAGGACGCCTCGGCGAAGCGCTCCTCGCGATACTCTCCGTCGGCACGTTAACGCCGGAAGAGAAAACCAAACTAGAACGCGAACTCCAACGACACAAAACCATGGCTGCGAAAAAAACAGCGAAGAAAGCCGCCAAGAAGGCACCTGCCAAGAAGGCACCCGCCAAGAAGGCACCTGCGAAGAAGGCACCTGCGAAGAAGGC
>JBMTCD010000107.1:0-11985 GCA_049430545.1 Luteolibacter sp. | reverse complement strand
CGACGATCCCGCGCCGCAGGAAACGCCGGAACCGATCAAGCACACCGTGGTCCGCGGCGACAACCTGACCCGCCTCGCCCGCCAATACGGCTGCGAAGCGGCCGACATCATCCGCCTCAACGGCCTGAAAAACGACATCATCCGCCTCGGTGAGGAATTGCTCATCCCGCCGCCGGCAAACTGAGCAGAATCCGGGCGATTCTTTTCGTGAGGCCGACTTCGCGCTTGGATCACAGCCGTCCCATGGCTATCAGACGGCGCCATGCACGACGCACGCATCGACGCCCTCGCCCGCCAGCTTGTCCGCTATTCGACCGCTCTCAAGAAGGGCGAAAAAGTCCTCATCGATCTCCACGACGTGCCGGACTCCATCGGCATCGCGCTGATCCGCGAGGCCCGCGCCAAGGGTGCGCTGCCATTCCTGCGCGTGCACCAGAGCCGCCTGAACCGCGAAATGCTCATTGGGGCGGAGGACGCGCAATACGCGGTCATCGCCAGCCACCTGCTTGCCGAGATGAAGGACATGGACGCCTACATCGCCATCCGCGGCGGCCACAACATCGCCGAAACCTCCGATGTGCCCGCCGAGAAAATGAAGCTCGCCATGAAGCATCTGCGCCCGGTGCTCGACCACCGCGTGCGCAAGACCAAGTGGTGCGTGCTGCGCTGGCCCTCTCCCTCCATGGCCCAACAGGCCGGCATGAGCACCGAGGCCTTCGAGGATTTCTACTTCAAGGTCTGCCTGCTCGATTACAAGGCCATCCGCCCGGCCATGACCGCGCTCCAGAAGCTGATGAACCGGACCGACCAGGTCCACATCACCGGCCCTGGCACCGACCTTCGTTTTTCCATCAAAGGCATTCCCACCCTCATTTCCTGCGGCAACTACAACGTGCCCGATGGCGAGGTCTTCACCTCGCCCGTCCGCGATTCCGTGGAAGGCCACATCACCTACAACGCGCCGACCATCTATCAGGGCATCCCCTTCGATGGCATCCGGCTGGAGTTCTCCAAGGGCAAAATCGTCAAGGCCGAGGCCGGTGCGAAAACCAAGGAACTCAACAAGATCCTCGATAGCGACGCCGGCGCGCGCTACATCGGCGAGTTCGCGCTCGGCGTCCACCCGCTCATCCGCGAGCCGATGCGCGACATCCTCTTCGACGAGAAAATCGCCGGTTCCTTCCACTTCACTCCCGGCCAGGCCTACGAGGACGCCGACAACGGCAACCGCTCGCAGGTCCACTGGGATCTCGTTTCCATCCAGCGCAAGGAACACGGCGGCGGCGAGATCCACTTCGACGGCAAGCTCATCCGCAAGGACGGGCGCTTCGTCCACAAGGCCTTCGCCAAACTCAATTGGTAAAACCCGCCATGGCCCCAACCCGCATCCTCGATGGCAAGGCGCTCGCCGCCACGGTGCTCGATGAATGCCTCGCCGAGGCCGCCGACCTGATCAACCAGGGCACCATCCCCGGGCTGGCCGTCGTGCTCGTCGGCGAGGACCCGGCGTCGAAAGTCTATGTCGGCTCGAAAGTGCGCACCTGTCACGAGCTGGGTTTCAACTCGCGCAAGATCGAGCTGACCGCCACCACCACCCAGGACGAGTTGTTGCAGGTGGTCCGCTCGCTCAATGCCGACACCGCCATCCACGGCATCCTGGTCCAGTCGCCGCTGCCATCGCACATCGACGAGGAGGCCATCGTGCGCGCCATCGACCCGCGCAAGGACGTGGACGGCTTCCATCCGGAAAACGTCGCGAAACTCGCGTTGGAGGATCCCACCGGCTTCGTCCCCTGCACGCCCGCAGGCTGCATGAAACTGCTGGAAAGCGCCGGCATCGACACCCAAGGCGCGGAAGCCGTCGTGATCGGCCGCAGCATGATCGTCGGCAAGCCGATGGCGCTGCTGCTCGTTTCCAAGAAGGCCAACGCCACCGTCACCATCGCCCACTCGCGCTCGAAGGACCTGCCGGCCATCTGCCGCCGTGCGGACATCCTCGTCGCCGCCGTCGGCCGCCCGGAAATGGTCAAGGCGGATTGGGTCAAACCGGGAGCCGTGGTCATCGACGTCGGCATCAATCGCATCGAGGACCCCTCGAAAAAATCCGGCCATCGCCTCGTCGGGGATGTCGCCTACGATGAAGTCGCCCCGCAGTGCGCGGCCATCACCCCGGTTCCCGGCGGTGTCGGACCCATGACCATCGCCATGCTCATGAAAAACACCCTGCAAGCCGCCCGGCAGCAGCGGGTTTAGGCGAAATAGCGGACACCCGCCGCCAAGAGCGGCTGCTGTTTTTCGCCGGGAATGTTTTTGGCAACATGGGTGCCGGCACGTTCGGTGTGGCCCATCTTGCCGAGGATGCGGCCGCAAGGCGAGGTGATGCCTTCGATGGCGCCGAGCGAGCCGTTCGGGTTGTGGGCGATGTCCATGGATGGCGCTCCGGACCCGTCCACATATTGGGTGGCGATCTGGCCACTGGCGGCGAGCTGGGCAATGATTTCCGGGCTGGCGAAGAAGCGGCCTTCGCCGTGGGACAGAGGAATCGTGTGGATGTCGCAGACGCTGCAGTTCGCGAACCAGGGCGAAAGCGTGCTGGTCACCCGGGTGCGGGCGTAACGGGAGATGTGGCGGCCGATGGTGTTGTGGACCAAGGTCGGCTGCGCCGACCGATCGTGGACCCCATCCTCGATCTTCGATCCACCATCCACAATCCGCCCGTAGGGCACCAGGCCGGTCTTGATGAGCGCCTGGAAACCGTTGCAGATGCCGAGGATGAGGCCGTCGCGGTTCTTGAGAAGATCCATGATGGCCTCGGCCACGCGCGGGTTGCGGATGATGGTGGCGATGAACTTGGCCGAGCCGTCGGGTTCGTCACCGGCACTGAAACCGCCGGGGAACATCAGGATTTGCGAATGGCGGATTTTTTCCGCGAGGACCGTCAGGGATTCCTCGATGTGCTTGGCTGTTAGATTGCGGAAGACGAGGATCTCGGTGTCCGCCCCGGCTTCGCGGAAGGCCTTGGCGGAGTCGTATTCGGAGTTGGTGCCGGGGAAGCTCGGGATCAAAACCTTCGGTCTTGAGACCCTGGATCGCGGCTGGTGGCTGGTGGCTGAAGAAAAGAGCGGAGCATCCACGATCCGCGATCCACGATCCTCGGCCTCTTCCGGACGCGTCGGATAGACGGATTCGAGCGTGGATTCCCAGGCGGATTGGAGATCGGTTAGGGAATGGGCTTCGCCAGCGAGGAGGAGGGCGGGTTCGGCGGTGGTTCGGCCGATGGATCGGGCGTTGAGGGAGGCGGGAAGTTCCCCGGTGTGTTCGAGGAGGAAGGTGAAATAGCGCTCGGAGAAAAGATCGGGCGGACTGAAGTCCGCGCTCCCCTCTTGGAAGCCGATGGCGTTGCCGAAGCAGCATTTGGCGAGGGCAACGGCGAGGCCCGGCTTGCCGATGTGGTGGAGGGCGAGGAGTTTGCCGCCTTGGTTGAGTTGATGGATGGCTTCAGCGGTATGTTTGAGCGCTTCGAAATCGGGCAGTTGGTCGGCGTCGCGGGGGATGGTGACGATCGAGACGGTGCTGCCGGGTTGCTTGAACTCGGGAGACAGCGCGAGGCTGGCTTTTCCCGGGGCAAGGGCGAAGGAAACGAGGGTCGGCGGGACGTCGAGGTCGTTGAAGGAACCGGACATCGAGTCCTTGCCACCAATGGCCGCGAGGCGCAGTGAATGCTGGGCATGGAAGGCACCCAGCAAAGCGGCGAAGGGCAGGCCCCAGCGCTTGGGATCGGTGCCGAGTTTCGGGAAATATTCCTGAAGCGTGAGGCGGATGTCGGACAGCCGCGCGCCGGAGGCGACGACCTTGCAGACCGATTCGGTGACCGCATAGACCGCGCCGTGGAACGGCGATTGTTCCGATAGATAGGGATCGAATCCCCAGGCCATGTGGGTGCAGACATCGGTGTCGTCTTCCAACAGCGGGAGCTTGGCGACCATCGCATCCGGCGGGGTGATCTGGTGCTTGCCGCCGAAGGGCCAGAGCACGGTGCCCGCGCCGACCGAGCCGTCGAACATCTCGCCGAGGCCGCGCTGGGAGCAGATGTTGAGCGAGGCGAGATGGGATGGGAGGGAAGAGGAAGAGGCGGAAGAGGCGGACTGAAGTCCGCGCTCCCTCACGTGGACCTTGGCGGATTGCTGGACGCCGTTGGTGTTGAGGAAGGCGCGGCTGAGATTGACGATGGTCTTGCCACGCCAGGTCATGACGAGGCGGCCGGTGTCGGTGACGTCGGCGACCTTGACGCATTCGAGGTTCTCCTTGTCGGCTTCGGAAATGAAGCAATCGATCTCCTGCGGATCGACGCAGACGGCCATGCGTTCCTGGGATTCGGAGATGGCGAGTTCGGTGCCGTCGAGGCCGTCGTATTTCTTCGGCACGGCATCGAGATCGATGAGGAGCGATGGCGCGATTTCGCCGATGGCGACGGAAACGCCGCCCGCGCCGAAGTCGTTGCAGATCTTGATTTTGCGGGTGAGTTCCGGGTTGCGGAACAGGCGCTGGATTTTCCGCTCGGTGGGAGCGTCGCCCTTCTGGACTTCGGCGGAGTTTTCGAGCGCGGAATCGTCGTGTTGCTTGGAAGAGCCGGTGGCACCGCCCACGCCGTCGCGTCCGGTGCGTCCGCCGATCAGGAGGATCACATCGCCCGGCGCGGGGGTGCCGCGAAAGACTTGGGAGCGTGGAGCCGCGGCGACGACCGCGCCGATTTCCATGCGCTTGGCGACGTAGCCCGGGTGATAGACTTCCGCGACCTGGCCGGTGGCGAGGCCGATCTGGTTGCCGTAGGACGAATAGCCACGGGCGGCGACCTGGCAGATTTTCTTTTGCGGCAGCTTGCCGGGCAGGGTTTCGGAGAATGTCGTGTTGGGATCGCCCGCGCCGGTGACGCGCATCGCCTGATAGACGTAGGAACGGCCGGAGAGCGGATCGCGGATGCAACCACCGAGGCAGGTGGCCGCGCCACCGAAGGGCTCGATCTCGGTCGGGTGGTTGTGGGTCTCGTTCTTGAACATCACGAGCCATTCCTCGCTGCGCTCGGGACCGGAGATCGTGGATTGTGGATCGTGGATGGCAACCGGGACGACGATGGAGGCGGCGTTGACTTCCTCTGAGACTTCGAGGTTGTCGAGTTCGCCGGAAGCCTTGAGCTCGCGCATGCCGATGAGCGCGATATCCATCAGCGTGACGGGATTGCCGTCGCGGCCGAGGCTTTTTCTAACATCCTGATAGGTCCGCCACGCGCGGGCGGCGGGACCGGCGGGCTCGTCGAAGGTGACCTCGTCGATTCTTGTCAGGAAGGTGGTGTGGCGGCAGTGGTCGGACCAATAGGTGTCGAGCATCTTCAGCTCGGTGATGCTGGGGTCGCGGTTTTCCTCGTCGCGGAAATACTGTTGGCAGAACGCGACATCCTCGGCGGACATGGCGAGGCCGTGATCGGCGCGGATGGCCGCCGGATCGGAGGCGGTGAAGCCTTCGAGGATGCGGACGTCGGCGGGTGGAGGAGAAGATCGACGGTCACAGACCGCGGCGACAGGGATCTCGTGGGAATCGACGGCGTTGATGACATAGTTTTTGACAGCGTCGATTTGCGCGGCAGAGAGCGAGCCTTCGAGGATATAGATCCTGGCCGCGTGAACGGCGGGGCGCTCGCCACCGGTGAGGATCTGGATGCACTGGGCGGCGGAATCGGCACGCTGGTCGAACTGGCCGGGGAGGTATTCCACGGCGAAGGCGGATTCGTTTTCGCCGATGGCAAGCTCGCAGGAGATGTCATCCACCTGGGGTTCCGAGAGGATGTGGGTGGCGGCCTCGTGGAATTCCGCGTCGCTGATTCCCTCGACATCGTAGCGCTGCACGAGGCGCAGGTTTTCCAAGCCGATGAGACCGAGTGACTCGCGAAGGTCGTGGAGCAAGTGACGCGCCCCGGCACCGTGGGCGGCTTTTTTTTCGACAAAAATGCGCTTCATCAGGAGGTGGCTTGGGAAGCGCGCGATGCTAATCCGGCACGGCACGAGAGCAAGCGGAATGGGGGCGTCAGGCACGCGCATGCAGGCGGGCGTGGCGCTCGGCCATCGCCCAAGCGCTCGCGGGGACAAGGCTCCGCCAGTGTTCGTCGTCCAGGAGAATCATGCGGCAGACATCGCGGCCGGTGTGGGCGAGGAGCGATTCATCGCCGCAGGCGAGGCCGCGGATGCGGCCGTTCTCGGCGAAGTGTTGGTAAAGATGGCGGCAGTTCTCGGGGGCGAGAAAATTGTCCGCAGTGACGAGTTCGCCGGTGCGGCGGTTTTTCCACGGATAGACGAGCAAGGTGACACCTTCCTTGAAGAGGCGGCCGAAGGACTCGAGCAAGCCGCCGGCGAGGTTTTCCGACCACTTGGCTTTGAACAACTCGTTGAGCAAACCGATGCTGAGAATGATGCCCACCGGCTTCCTGGTGCAACGGTTGAGAAAAGCGGCCATGCGGTGGAACTCGGCGCAGCTTGAGACGAGCACGGTCTTGCCAAGCGCCTGAAGGGCGTCTGCACGGTCGATGAAATCGTCCGGATCGATACCGGGGCCGCGCAGCAGGTTGTGCATCGAGATTTCGCACAACTCGACGACTTCAGCGCGCTCGTCGTCGCTGAGCATCCCGCGAAAGGTGGCTTGCGCCTGCTCGAGCATGGCGAGGTGCAGGTTGGTGACCGGATCGAAGCTGCCGCGCAGCAACAGCACCGGGTGGCGGTAAAGCGTCTCGGCAGGCTGCACGACCTCGCCGTCCGGCAGGAACATGGTCGCCTCGGTGAGACCGCTTTCGACGAGATGCAGCGCGCACAGGCGGTTGTCGAAGTGGTCATATCCGTGGCCGGAGAACTTGAGCAGGTCCACCTCCACGCGGCCGCGCTCGATGTTGTCCACCAACGAATCGACGAAGGTGCGAAGCGTTTCGCGGTGATGGAAGACGGAATGGATCAGGTTGACGCCGATGACGCCGAGCGCCTCCATTTGATCGATGGTGCGGGAGTCGAGCAGGCGGACGTGAAGGATCACATCGGACGGCGGGTCGCCCGGGTTTTTCTGGAAGCGGACGCCGAGCCAGCCGTGGCACTCGCCGCTGTCCTGGTAGCCACGGGCACGGACGGTGTTGCAGAACGAGAAAAAGGTGGTGTCCGCACCGCGTTTCGGGCCGAGGCGCTCGAGCAGGATGGCGTATTCGTGGTCGAGCATCGCGTGGAGCCGCGCGGCGGAGACGTAGCGTTCGGCCCGGCCATAGAGCGCGTCGCTCATGGTCATGTCGTAGGCGGAGATCGTCTTGGCGACGAGGCCTGCGGTGCCGGAGACGCGGAAGAACCAGTTGGCGGTTTCCTGGCCCGCGCCGATCTCGGCGAAGGTGCCGTAGATTTGCGGAGCGAGGTTGAGTTCGAGCGCCTTGTCGTAGGTGGTGGGAGTCACGGCGATTCTTCTTGTTCGATAAACCAGCTTTCGGCGGCGAGCCGCTCGATGAGCACTTGGTTGCGGGATGCCCCGTCTGCGGGAAAATGGAGATACAGGCTGTATGGCGACACTTTGATTTCCGGCGCAACCTGGATTCGCGAGTCGGTGGGCGAACCACGCTCGACGTATCCGAAGAGCGAGTGCTCCCCGTCAGGGGAATCGAGCCGGTAGGAGCGCCAGCGGCTGTCGTCGGCGAAACCGAAATTGTAATATTCCACCGGACGCAGGCTGACACGGAAGAGGATGGGTTTGGTCGGTTTTTCGGCGAGGAAATCCTCCCATGGCATCGCTGACCAGCCAACCCAGCCTTCCCAATCGATCCGGAGGCCTTCCGGGGTGTTGACGAATGCCATGTCCCGTTCCTCGAAGTCCCGGGTGCGGACGGCGAGATTGAAAAATGATCCATCGCGGAGCACGTTCGCGCGGGTGTTGAACTGGGACAGGCCCGCTGGCATGACGGCATCGCCGCCGTAGTGGGCGCGCATTCTGGGTGCGGCGCGCTCCGGTTCGCGCACCAGAGGCCGCAGTTCATCGATGCTGCGGGCGGCGAGGAATTTTCCCGCCAGCGGCTCGGCAAGGGCGAGGAACGCGGCGTCTGATAGAGCCGCGGCGGCGGGCGCCGGGTCATCCGTCGCGACGGCAACGGGCGCGGGCGGCGCGGTCTTGGTTTCCGCAGCGCCGCGCATGGCGTGAAGCACGGCGGCCACGCAAAGGGCGAGGACGCAACCGCCGCCGATGAGAATCCAGCGCATTTGCAGGGCATCACGCTTGTGATCACGGGAGCCGCCCTCGCTTTGCCAATCGCCGGACACGCCATGGCGCTTGCGGCGGCGCTTGCGGCGGCGCAGGGAGGAATCGGCCGAAGATGGCATCGGAATCACCAGCGGCGGCGGTGTCTCGCTCGGAGCGGGAACGCGCAGCAAACGGCGGCAACCGGGGCAAATGACACCGCTGCCATCGTGGTCCCGCGCCACCCGGAAAACAAAGCGGCAATCGGGACAGACATAGCCACTCCAACGGCGGACATTCTCGGCGGTTTCTGGCACGCGGCATACTGGATGCGCGGCTCTGCGTCTGCAAGTCCGGCCTCGTGATAATTGCACCCCGCACTTGAATCCGCGCCCGTTCCCGGCAATGAAAGCCGCTTATGCCATTCGATTTTGACACGCCCATCGCGCGCCGCGGCAGCGGTTGCATCAAGCATGACCGCCGCCCGGAGTTGGATCCATTCTGGGTGGCGGACATGGATTTCGTCTCCGCTCCGCCGATCCTCGAGGCACTGCACCGGCGTGTGGACCACGGAGTCTTCGGCTATGCCCAAGCGCACGAGGGGCTCAACGAAGCGGTGACCGGCTATCTGCGCCAACGCCGCGGAGCAGACGTGTCGGCCGGGGAAATCGTGCATCTCGCGGGACTGGTGCCGGCACTGTCACTGGCAGGCCGGGCATTCTGCAAGCCGGGCGAGGCCATGATGACCTGCACACCGGTTTATCCGCCTTTTCTCGACGTGCATCACGACGCCAAGGCGGAACTGATATCTGTGGACCACGTGCGCGGCGAGCAAGGTTGGGCCTTCGATTGGGAGGCCATGGAAAAGGCGGTGACGCCTGCGACGCGGTTGTTTTTGTTGTGCAATCCGCAGAACCCGCTGGGCCGGGTTTTCAGTGCGGCGGAAGTCATCCAACTGGCGGAGTTTTGCGAGGCGCACGACATGATCCTGGTCTCCGACGAGATTCACTGCGATTTGATCTTCGATGAAAAAGCGACCCCGCATTTTTCCGCTTTGAATCTGCCGGAGCGATATGCGGCGAGAACGGTCACACTGCTTTCACCGAGCAAGACGTGGAACATCGCCGGGCTCGGATATGCCTATGCGGTGGTGCCGAATGATGCGCTGCGACGGCGCTTCACCGCCGCGCGTGGCCACACCCTTGTGGACAACAACGCACTATCGTATTACGCCGCAGAGGCCGCATACCGCCATGGCGAACCGTGGCGGCGCGAAATGATCGCTTATCTGAAATCCAACCGCGAGGCATTGGTGGAATTCCTGAAAACCCGCATGCCAGCACTCGATATCATCCCGGGCGAGGCGACTTATCTCGCGTGGATCGACTGCACGGACATGGCGACCGACAAGCCGGCGGCCCACTTCGAGGAAAAGGCCGGCTTATTCCTGTCCGATGGCGCGTTTTTCGGCTGGCCGCGGCACGTCCGGTTCAACTTCGGCTGCCCGCGCGAAACCATGTTGCGCGGTCTGGAGAAAATGGCGGCGGCCATTTGAATGCACCGAATCGGGTATTGCACCTCACCGGGCGCCGGATTGACTGTTCTGAATCCATCAGCCGCAGGCTATCGGCCTGGAATTGCTCCAATGGAGATCTGTTGGGAGCTAACACCCACGCTTGCCAAAAAGCTGACAAACGCGCCCGGTCATGCATTGAAGAAAATCCATTTCTTGGATCTCGACATTTGCAATCGCGGCAACAAGGATCAGGCGGAAATCGAATTCAACCTGCTTTCCAGCCCCAAGCGATAAAGACCATGCACGCTCCCCGTTCCAAGCGATCGTTGCGCATGTTGTATCTCACCGCATGCCTGACGTGGCTATCTGTGCCGATCGCGGGAATCACTGTTTCCCTCACAGGCCTGGCGGTAGCCGAGCGTTCGCCCGAAATGCTTTCTCCGGCAGGACAGGCGATGGGCGCTTTGCTTGCGTTGCTTTTTCTTCGGTGGTTGATCTCCCTCAGGGCCCGCTGCCCGCTGTGCACTATTCCTGTCATGGGCGGAAAAAAATGCGTGCGCCACAAGCGGGCGCAAACCCTTCTGGGAAGCCATACCGTTCTGGTGGCATACCGGATCCTGATGCAAGGCCAGTTCACATGCCCTTATTGCAATGAAAGAACGATGATGCTTCACCGAAATGAGACCAAGGAGGCCTCCGGAAGAAAGATGCGCCGCCGCAGTTCCAGGGACGTGCCGGAAAATGAGGTGTGGCGCGATCTTTGAGCACCTGCGGCTGGCCCCAGCCGATTTCGCTTTCGAAAAGGGTTCCCGAGTCTGAGGACGCAGTCTCTCAACCAACTCTTGCAGGTTGCTGATCTGGAATGAGTATATGGAACCACTTGCACTGTTGATCAAAGAGTCATCAAGAGAAAACCCTACGGCAGCCCTGGCCACAATGCCTACGCCGTCAGTGGTGACGCTCCGGTCCGGCATTCGCCGGATTCCGCTATTGCCGCGCGGCGGCGGGTTGCCGATGGTGCGCCGCATGCAGATCAAGTCCGCGGAATTCATGACCAGTGCACGCCGGGCGGCGGATTGCCCCGAATGGGCGCATCCGGAGTTCGCACTCATCGGGCGCTCGAATGTCGGAAAGTCCTCGCTCGTCAACCTGCTGGCGCAGCGCCACTCGCTGGCCAAGGTCTCGGCCACGCCTGGCAAGACACGGTTGATCAATTTCTTTCTGATGAACGGATCATGGTGCATGGTTGACCTGCCCGGCTACGGCTTCGCGAAAACCTCGAAACAGGAGAAATTCGATTTTCTGGAAAGCGCCGGCGATTACCTCGTATCACGCCCGAACCTGCGGCGCGTCTTCGTGCTCATCGACTCGCGCCATCCGCCGCAGCGTATCGACCTCGAATTCATCGAATGGCTCGCCGCCACGGGCAGGCCGTTCTCGCTTGTCTTCACCAAGACCGACAAACAATCGGCCGCGAAAACCACGGCATCCATCACACGCTTCATCGAAACGCTCGCCGGCATCGTGCCAGCGCCGCCGGAGACATTGCGCAGTTCGATCCAGCCCCGTGACGGCCGCATGGAGATCCTGCGCGCGATCGCGCGCGAGCTGGGGAAATGAAGTGGCTCTCACCATCGCTGCCGCTCAAAACACGGATGCCTCGCAGATCGCCATGCCACGGGCCCGTTGTGGCTGTCGGTCGCGGCGTCGAGCATGGTGGGTGACGAAGCGATTGCCACAGGGTCATGAAAAGAAAGTGCCGCCAGGGAATCCGCGGCAAGCCCGGACAAACTACCGTTGCTCCGATCAAGGCCTGGCGGGGTTCGCCTGCCGGACCTCCACAGCCCCTGACGGCGAGGAGGAAGATAACCGTGCACCGGTGGTTCGCAATTCAATTCTGAAATGCAGGCGGAATGTGACATGCATCTCTTCAACACGGAAAAGCCCGGCCATTCCTACCTCGGCCCGCCGGAGTCGTTGCGCAATTGAGCGGCGGAACTCACTGGCGGTATTTCCGTTTGAACGAAATCGCCGCGGATGAACGGGAGATGACGCCCTGAAGGTAAGCGACCTCCTCGGCATCCATGCTGTGCTCGACAGTCTTGAGCTTTTCCTTGGCGCGCTGGATGGCCTCCTCGGCGCTTTGCTCGTCGATTTCCGCTTCGCCCAGAGCCATATCGGTGAGAACCGTGACCTTGGTCTGGGTGACTTCGGCAAAACCGGAA
>JBMTCD010000106.1:0-12020 GCA_049430545.1 Luteolibacter sp. | reverse complement strand
CAACAACTTCACATCGCGCCTGAGCCAGGCGAGCGCGTAGAGGCACATCGGCGTGCGCGACAGCGGGTTGGGCACCGCGCAATCACCTACGGGATGGGCGAGGTGGCGTTCGATCAGCGTGGCGGCATCGTCGTTGAAGCCGGCGTCGGCATAGTCGAACGCGATGTCGAGCACGGTCTGCGCGTCGTTGCGGCTGGCATCAAGGAACCGCCGCTTGTCCGCCACGCCGCAAAGACTGCCCTCGTAGGCCGCCCAGTGGTCGAGCGGGTCCACGGCGAGCAAATCCTCCAACAACTCGGCGGCCGCCTCGCGGTCCTCGCCATGGCGGGCGATGACGGCTTGCAGGACCATCGCCTTGTTGTGGTCGCCGAGCGTGGCCAGCGATTCATCAAGGTGGCGGTCAGCGGTTTCAAAATCGAGGCGGCGGCAGTCGATGCAGGCCAGTTGATAGTAGGCCGCGCCGCGCCAGGCATAATTCCAGCTGGCTTTGTAAAACGCGGGATAGGCCTCGTCATGGCGTTCCTGGAACGCGAGGGCGACACCGAGGAAATAATGCGCCTCGCCGGTTTCCGGATTCGGGTGGCGGCGGGTGAGGCGCGCGATCGCCAGGCGCAGATGGTTTTCAGCCTCGCTGAAAAGCCCCTTTCGCAGCAATCGGCGGCCCAGTGCGATATGACAGCGCGCGTCCCCGGGATCGCGCTTCAGCGCTTCCTCCCAATACGGTTCCGGCATCCGCGTGGGATGGCGGTAGAGTTCGAGGTGCTCGCCGGTGAAGTATAGTTCGTCGTTGGATGCGATGTCCGCGGGCGCGGGCGGTTCCGTGGCGAGTCCGCGGGTGCGCCCGAGCGTCGATTCGTCCACCGGCCGGTAGGCGAGGAGACGCTGGCCGTCCTCGTCAAGCAGCACGGCGCTGAGCGCGGCGGGGTTTTCGCCGATGAATTTCAGCGACTCGTTTTTCCACGCCTCTCCGGGGGCGAGCGTGAGGGTTTCCTCCAGCAGGACGGTGGCGTCGTGCATGATGCGTAACTTGGCATTGCGGATTTTCTCCGAGACGCAGAGACCGAGTTCGATGCCGCGGTCATCGCGGACGACCATGCGCAGTGCGGCGATTTCGTTCGCCTGCTGGACCGGGCCGATTCCTTGGATTGGCCACCAGAACTGCGAGAAAGTCTTGGTTTCGAAGGGAGTCAGATAGGTGAAGTCCGGCTGGTTGTCGGTGTAAACGCCGGCCATCAACTCGACATACGGGCCGTTGTCGTCGGTGAGCTCGCGGTCCCAGGCGTATCCGAATGGATGATTGCCCCAGGTCCATTGCTTCTTGCCGGGGGAGATGTGACGGTCGGCCACATGCACGAATCCGCCGCCCGCCTTGAAGTCGTAGCCGCCGAAGAAATCGAAGGCCGTTTCACAAACCATATAACTCGTCGGCACCGGGATGTTCTTGTACCACCCGAGATCATTCGCGCCGGGGCGGTTCTGGTAGTCCACGCCGTAGTAGGGATTGTTTGCGGCCGGAAACGACGACATAGCGCGCAGCGCGTGGTCGGCGACGTAGTGGACATCCGGCGGGAAGAACGACTGGTATTGGTCGTGGACCATGGCGGCGACGTTGGCCCACCACAGGAAAGTCTGGGTGAGGGGAGTGCGGTTGTAGAGGCGGGCGCGCAACTCGACCAATGACGAACCCGGGCGCAGGCGGATGCCGTGCATGCCCTTGAGGCGGTTGAGCGGGTCGTGCTCGCTCATCCACACCGTGCGCGCGCCGTCGTCTTCCTTTTCGATGAAGACATCTGCCGGCATGAAGGTGCCCGGGCGGTGGTGCTGCGGCCAGTTGAACTCGACACCGCCGGAAATCCACGGCCCGGCGAGACCGACAAGCGCCGGCTTGATCACATCCTGCCGGTAGAAAAAATCGTAGTCGGCGTTCGTCTTGTCCTGGCCAAGGAAGATGCGTCCGCCGATCTCCGGCAGCATGACGAGCCGGACGTATTCGTTTTCCAGCCGCGCGGACTGATAGGTGATGTCCTCGGGCTTATCGAAAACCTTGTCGATGAAAGGCACCGGATAGACTTTTCCCGATGATCCCTGATAGACGCGCTTTTCAAAGAAGACCGGATTCTTCTCCGGGGCACCGACCGGATAGGTAGGGATGACGCGGGACTCGATTTTGGCGGTGACGGACATGGTCGGTAAGCGGAAGACGGTATTCGGCAAGCGTGAAGATTACCAGAAGGCGATGAAGAAGGCGATGACGCCGAGGATGACGGCGGCACCGGCGATTTTGACGATGGGTTCGGTGTGCAGGCTGATTTCCTCGCGCACCGGCAGTTCGCGGGGATTGGCAAGCGGTTTCATGGCGGTGATGACGGCCATGAGTGTTGCCACGACAATGAATGACAACAGGACTTGCAGCAGGAAATGAATGTCATGCCCCCACGGGCGGGTGTCGGATTTGGAAGTGAACTGGAAGGCCGCATAGGCGATCGGCCCAGCAATCAACGCGGTCACACCCGCCGCACCGGGAATCCGCGGCAGCACGAAAGGCATGATGAACGCGGCCACCACGCCCGGCCAGATGTAGCCTTGGAACTGCTGGATGTATTGGAACACGCCGCCGAATTTCGGGTGGCCGAGCATCGGTGCGATCGAGCAGGCGGCGACGACCAGCCCGATGGTGAGTCCGCGGCCAAGCGTCACAAGATGGTGCTGGCTGGCTCCGGGCGAAATCATGCGCCGGTAGACGTCCATGGTGAAGATGGTGGAGGCGGAGTTGAGCAGCGAGGCGAGCGTGCTGGTCACCGCGCCGGCGATGGCGGCGTAGAGAAAACCGCGGATGCCGGGCTGCACGAGCTGGGTGACCATGGTGGGAAACGCGGCGTCGTTGGTTCCCGCCAGTTTTTCGCCATAAAGCTGCTGTGCCATCAGGCCGGGCATGACGATCGCGAAGGGCACCAACAGCCACAGGCCGCCGGCGAAGATCATGCCGAGCTGGCCGTGCTTGAGCGATTTCGCGGCGAGGTTGCGCTGCACGATGAACTGGTTGAGCCCGCAATAATAGATCATCACGATCCACATGCCGCCCACCACGCCGGTCCACGGCAGGTCGGCGTTGTCCGCGCGGAGGATCATGTGGAGTTTCTCCCCGTTGGCGGCGGTGAAGGACTCCCAGCCACCGACCGCATGCAGACCCAGGAAAAACACCAGCAGGCCGCCGGCCAAAAGCGCGATGCCTTGGATCAGGTCCGCCCAGGCGATCGCCTTGAGCCCGCCGATCGCCGCGTAGCCGGCACCGATCAGGCCGATGATCCAGACTGCGGTGCCGAGTTCCATGCCGGTGACCGCGCGCAGCGTGACGCCGCCGGAGTAAAGCACCGCCGGCAACATCACCACGGCATAGATGATCACCGTGAGCACCGCCATGATGCCGCGCGTCAGGCTGTTGTAGCGGTATTCCAGATACTCCGGCATCGTGTAAATGCCGGCGCGCAGGAAGCGCGGCAGCAGGGTCATCGCGATCAGGACGATGAAAACCGATCCCAACAGCTGCCAGCAACTCACCGCCAGCCCCGTCGATCCGGCCGCCTGGCCGGCCATGCCGACCATTTGCTCGGTGGAGATGTTGGCCGCCACGATCGAGATGCCGATGAGCGGCCAGGTGAGCCCGCGGCCGGCGAGGAAGAAATCCGAGCTGTCCTCCTCGTGGCCCGGACGGCGGCGGCTTTTCCAGATGCCGAGTCCGATGACGAGGGCGAAGAACGCGACGATGACGATCAGGTCCGCAGTGGAGATGTTCATTTCGATGTCCTGGGTTTGGGGGAGTCTAAGGCTCCGGCCATCGACCCCGCCATGGAAAATCCGGGGATTTGCATGGACGATCCGAGGATTCGTGGCGCGCTTGTTTGACGATGAACCACGTCAAGAAGCGCATCGGGGTGCCGCCATCGTCGTGCATGGGCGGTCCATGAGCCGCGTCATTCCGCCAGCGGAGTGAGTTCGACCTTGCGGAACTCGACTTCGGAACCCTCCGCCTGGAGCGCGATTTTCCCCTTGGTGGCGGTGCTCTTGCTGCCGTGGTTCACCAGCGTGCCATTGACGTGCACGATGACTTCATCGCCCTTGCAGACGATCTGCATGGTGTTCCATTCGCCGAGCGGCTTTTCCGATCCGTCGGTGAGGTTGATGATGCGGCGGGCATCCATGGCATCGCCACCGAAGGCCTGGCTGGCATCCTTGCGCGGACGGCGTTTTTCCATGTCCGGCACCTCGATGTTTTCGCCAATGCACCAGAAGTCGCCGGCATTCTCGTACATCATCTGCACTTCGATGGACTGCGGAAACATATCATAGAGTCTGCGTGGCGTGGAGGCATGGACGAGCACGCCGCAGTTGCCGGGTTTCTTCGGAAACCGGTATTCGACCACCAGCTTGTAATCGGAAAACTCCTTTTCGGTCACGAGGTGGCCGCCGGGCTTGCCGAGGCTGACGAGCATGCCGTCGCGCAAGATGAAGCTGGGCGGCGCGGCGTTCCACCACTCTACCTTGCGGGTATCGATGGTCATCACACCGTCCTTGATCGGGATTTCATCATCCGCCGCGAGATGGTCGCGTGCGGGGATGTCCATGGTCCAGCCCTCGAGGTTCTTGCCATTGAAAAGCGGGATGGAATCCGCGCCGATAACCAGGGAGGGCGCGAGCGAGAGGAAAAGCGCGATTTTCAGTTTCATCCGTCTGAATACGGGCGGGCAGCGCTGATTTTTCATCGATTGATGGGGCCGCCGTCGCGGATGGTGCAATCGAGCACTTTCAACTCCGGACGGTAGGTGATCCATGGGGCTTTGTCGTTCATGGCGGTGCGGACAGCCTGATGGCTCCGGCAGGCGATGGCAAGCCACGGCATTTTGATCTTTACGCCAGCCGGCCGTCCATCCATGGAATGGGATGATTCACAAACCCATGGAAACCTGGACCTATCTGTCGCTCATACCCGAGGCATTGATCCTCTCGCAGTTGCCACCGGACAAATTCGGCATGTATCTGGCCATCGGCAACCGCCGCCAAAACGAAAGTCCGGCGGTGTTCTTCGAGGTGGATTCCGCCGCGGACCTTTCCGAGTTCAGGATCGAGGAGGCGGCCAAGCGCTGCGTGCCGCACGCCGACGGCTCGCCGCACCGCTCGATCTACGTGGCGGTTTACAACGTGATCCCGCGCGTGCCGCTGGACGCGCTCAAAAAAGCCTATCTGGTGACGCCGGCGGGCTTCACCCTGGCGGTCGATCCGGTGGAATGGCGGCACGAGGGCGACGACCGGCTGTTTCTCTATCAGGAACTCGGGCCGGTCTACCCGCGGGCGGTGAGCCGGTTGAATCCGGGCGATTTCTGCCGGCACGTGACGGATCCCTCGGCGCTTGTTTCGCTGCCGCGGCTGGCGTTCATCGACCTCAAGCTCGGGCCGCTGGCGCAGGATCCGGACGCCGAGCCGTCCGGCCTGCCCTACCGCCAGATCGACCACCTGCGCGATTGCCTGCGGAGCGTGCGCGACGACCCGGCGCGGATGGCCAAGATGGTGAACCGCGGGCTGCGCCCGGATGTGTTGTATGATCTCATCCGCAGCGGATTGTATATCGGCGACGGCGGGCGGATGCGCTTTTTCCCGCTGCCCGGCGAGGACATGCTCGAGAGCGAGCATTATCTCTGGTGGCACTCCGCGCGCTCCGTGAAGGGATATTGAAGCAGTAGCGCGTTTATTTTCCCATTCATCCCAAAAACCCTTCCCATGGAAAACCTGAGATATGTCATTCCCGTGCTCGGCGCCGCCGGGCTGTTCATTGCCTTCCTGATATTCCGCAGCCTGTGCCGCCGCTCCGGCGGCGAGGGACGGGTGGCGGAGATTTCCGAGGAGATCCACCAAGGGGCGATGGTGTTCATGCGCCGCGAGTTGCGGCTCATCGGCATTTTCGCGCTGGCGGTGGGCTTCCTGCTTTATTGGAAGGACCCGTGGGAATCGCTGGCGTTCTTCTGCGGCGCGCTGGCCTCGTCGCTGGCCGGTTGGATCGGGATGCAGGCGGCCACCCGGATGAATGTGCGCACCGCGCTGGCCGCCCGCCACGAGGGTGCCGGACCGGCGCTGACCACCGCGTTTTTCGGCGGATCGATCATGGGCCTCACGGTGGCCTCGATGGGTTTGCTGGGCGTGGGATCGTTGTTCGTGTTCTTCGGTTCGGACGAGCGCGACATCCACATCATCCACGGCTTCGCGATGGGTGCCTCGCTGGTGGCGATCTTCTACCGCGTGGGCGGCGGCATTTTCACCAAGGCGGCGGACGTCGGCGCGGACCTGGTGGGCAAGGTGGAATCCGGCATTCCGGAGGACGATCCGCGCAACCCGGGGGTGATCGCGGACAACGTGGGCGACAATGTGGGCGATGTGGCGGGCATGGGTTCGGACCTGTTCGAGTCGTATTGCAATGCGATGATCGCCTCGATGGCGATTGCCGCGACGCTGACGCTGGCCGACTGGCAGAAGCTGGCCGGTGAGCAGGGAGCGCTGCTGTTCCTGCCGCTGGCGCTGGCGGGCACCGGGTTGCTGTGCTCGCTGGCGGGCATCGGGGTGGTGAAAACGCTCTCGACGCGCGAGCCGGCCAAGGCCTTGCGTGCCGGCACCATCGGAGCGGCGGTCATTTTCGCCGTGCTCGCCTCGGCGGTGATTGCCGTGTTGGGCGTGAGCCTCAATGTCTGGTGGTGCGTGCTGTGCGGATCGGTGGGTGGAATCACGATCGGGCTATCCACCGAGCACTACACCGGTGGCGGACCCATGCGCTCGATCGCGGATGCCGCGCGCACCGGTGTGGCCACCGTGATGATCCGCGGGATGGCGGTGGGCATGGTTTCAGTGGTGATTCCGCTGGCCACGGTTGCGCTGGTGATTTTCGGCGCGAGTCACCTCGCCGGGCTCTATGGCGTGGGCATTGCCGCAGTGGGCATGCTGGCGACCATCGGCATCACCATGAGCATCGATGCCTACGGCCCGATCGCCGACAACGCCGGCGGCATCGCGGAAATGTCCGCCATGGGCAAGGAAACGCGCGCCATCACCGACAAGCTCGACGAGGTGGGCAACACCACGGCGGCGATCGGCAAGGGCTTCGCGATCGGCGCGGCCTCGCTGGCGGCGCTGGCGATCATCGCCGCCTATGTTAATGTGGTGAAAAAACACAATCCGGACTTCGAACTCCTGCTTTCCGATCCGCGGGTGCTGACCGGCGTGTTCATTGGTGGTTTCATTCCGTTTCTGGTGAGCGCGCTGACGATGACCGCGGTGGGCAGCGCGGCGCAGGAGATGATCGAGGAAATCCGCCGCCAGTTCCGCGAGATACCGGGCTTGTTGGAAGGCACGGGCAAACCGGATTCCGGCTCCTGCGTGCGGATCGCCACCGACGCCGCCATCCGCAAGATGATCCTGCCCGCGGCCATCGCGGTCGGCTCGCCGGTGGCGGTGGGTTTCGGATTCGGCGCGACCACGCTCGGTGGCATGTTGGTGGGCGCTCTGCTCGGCTGCGTGCTGATGGCGCTCTTCATGGCCAATTCCGGCGGCGCATGGGACAATGCCAAAAAGCACATTGAGCACGGCCATCACGGCGGCAAGAATTCCGACGCGCACCGTGCCTGCGTCGTAGGCGATACCGTGGGCGACCCGCTCAAGGACACCTCCGGTCCATCGATGAACATTCTGATCAACGTGATGTCGATCGTGGCATTGGTGGTCGCCCCGCTTTTGAAGTGAGGAGCCAACGTAGGTCCGTTCGTGAGAACGGGTTTTTTGGTGTGCCGCCGCAAATCCAACGCGCTCTAACGACCGCGCCCACATGTCGATACAATTGAGCCGGCGCCGGCCTCGGGGGGAGAGGCTCGACGCCGGCCGTTGTGTTCACGCATCGCGGCATCCGTTTGATGCTGGGGGGGGCCGGGGGCGCGGATGCCGTTTGCCGGCAAAATCAATTCACCGGGATGGCGTGGGTTTTGGGTTTGGCCTCCGGGTTTTTCGGCAGGTGGACAGTGAGCACGCCGTCCTTGTATTCCGAGGTGATGTGCTCGGAGTCGGTTTCTTCCGGCAGCGTGAAGGTGCGTTCGAAGCGGCCGTAGGTCCGTTCCACGCGGTGGAACTTGGTGCCTTTGTCCTCTTTTTCCGCCCTGCGTTCGCCGCAGATCGAGAGCGTGCCGTCATCGACGTTCACCTTGATGTCCTCCTTTTTGACTTCGGGCAACTCGGCCTTGACGAGGAATTCCTTGTCGTTTTCGCCGATGTCCACCGAGGGTGTCCAGTCGGCCAGCGTCATCGATTCGCCGCCGGAGCCCGTCCAGCCCGTCAACGTGCGCTGCATGTTGCGCATCATGTCGTCCATTTCACGAAGCACGTCGAAGCGCTGCAACGGACGGAATATGTCGAGGTTTTCCGTTTTGGAAAACGGATTGAATTTGGTTAGCATGTTCATGGTATTTCCCTTTCTGGATCAGCGGACGGGAGGTGGTTCCCAGCCGCATTGACGCCTACACAATGGCATGTCCGCGGTGGCTGTAAATTGGTGCGGAGAGAGATGATGCGTAGCGGGCCGCATTATCGGATCGTACGCGGTAGCGCGCGTGTTTGCACTTTGCTCCACGGCGGCATGGCCCCATCCTCCGCCCGTGGCGAAAATCCGCGTGCTCCCTGAAATCCTCGCCAGCCAGGTGGCGGCGGGTGAAGTGGTCGAGCGCCCGGCCTCGGTGGTCAAGGAGCTGGTCGAGAACAGCATCGATGCCGGCGCGCGCGAGGTGCGGGTGGATGTGGACAAGGGCGGCACGGCCTTGATCCGGGTGAGCGATGACGGCTGCGGGATGTCGCGCGAGGATGCGCTGCTCTCGCTGGAGCGCCACGCCACCAGCAAGCTGCGCACGGCCGGCGACCTGGCGGCGATCCGCACGCTGGGATTCCGCGGCGAGGCGGTGCCGAGCATCGCCAGCGTCTCGCGATTCCGCATGACCACCCGCGAGGCCGACGCGGTGGCGGGCACCGAAATCGTGGTGGATGGCGGGAAACTCCGCGACGTGCGCGATGCCGGTTGCGCCCCCGGCACGGTGATCGAGGCCCGCGCCTTGTTTTTCAATGTGCCCGCACGGCGGAAATTCCTGCGTGCGGAAAGCACCGAGTCCGCGCATATCGAGCACCAGCTCCGGCTGCACGCGCTGGCCGCGCCGGGTGTGCGGTTCCGGTTGCGGCGCGACGAGCGCGAGGTGTTCGATCTGCCGCCGGCCGCCCGCCAGGTGGATCGGGTCAGGCAGTTGCTGGGCACGGACCTGTCGCGGGAATTGATCCCGCTGCCGCTCACGCACGGCCACGGTCTGAGCGTCGAGGGCTTTGTTTTGCCGGCCAGCCATGCGCGCAAGGGACGGCGTCACCAGTCCGTCTTCCTCAACGGCCGCCCGGTCGAGGAAGCGTTGATTTCGCGTGCACTGGCGGAGGGATTCCGCGGTGCGCTGCCCGATGGCACCTATCCGGCGGCGTGGCTGTGGATTGAAATCGAGCCGACACTCGTGGACCTGAACGTCCATCCGGCGAAGCGGGAGGTGCGCCTGCACCGGCCGCTCGATCTGAAGGAAGCGATCGTCGGCGCGTTGGCAGCAGGCTTGGCGAAACCCGCCAGCAGGCCGTCGGTGATTCCTGCCGCTCCACTTGTATCGCCGCCTGCCCCTGCGGCCGCGATCGCACCTGTGAGCGCGCCCACACTGCCGGTGCGTCCGGTTTTCCATCAACCGCAGCCGGAGCTGCCGACATGGACGGTTCCCGAAAAACAGACACCGGAAGAACCACCCGCACGACACGGCGGGGGAGCGCCCGAATTCCGCATTTTGGGCATGCTCAAGGGACGCTACGTGGTCATGGAGGGGGAGGACGGGCTGGTGCTGTTTGACCCTCGCGCCGCCCGCGAACGGATTTTTTATGAAACCCTGCTGGAGGACGCCGAGCAGCAGGCCGGAGCCCAGACGCTCTTGCTTCCCGTGCTCATGGAACTCGATCCACGGGACTTCGACCTGCTCTTGCGCGAACGCGCGGCGCTCGCCGAGGCCGCGGTGGAAGTGGAGGATTTCGGCGGCAATACCATCCAGATCCGCAGCCTCCCCGCCTGCCTGGACATCGGCGATCCGCGGGAATTCATCGGCGGCTTGCTCGACGAATTGCTCCACGGGCCGGTTTCCGGCGCGCGTTTCACCCGCGAGCGGCTCGCCCGCTCCCTCGCCGCCCGCGCCGCAGCGCTCACCACGCCCAAGCTCGAGGAAACCTCCCGCCTGCTCGAGCGGTTGTTCCGCTGCGACCTGCCCTATTGCACCGCCGCCGGGCGTCCCACGCTCAGCCAATTTTCCATGAGCGAGCTGGACCGCCGCTTCGGACTCGGCAAGGCGTGATGGCGCTTTGAATGAGCATCGCGATGTTGGCGGACGCCCTAGCCCGCAGGTGTCAGCTCGTAGCCGTCCTTGCCGTCCTTCACCTGCCAGCCGGCTGCGGCGAGCTGGCCGCGCAGTTGGTCGGACTCCGCCCAGTTTTTCGCCAGGCGCGCCTGCCAGCGGGTCTCGGCCAGCGCGCGGATCTCGCCGGGGATTTCGACTTCGCCCCCGGATTGCTCCGGCAGAACGATCCCCAGCGCGCGCAGCACGCGGTTCATCGCCGCCAGCGCGGCGGCGGCTTCCGTGCCGGACAGCTGGCCCGCATCGCGCAAGCCGGTGAACAAACCGCCGAGCGCGGCCGGGGTGTTGAGGTCGTCATTGAGGCTGTCCCAGGCGGCTTGGAACGGGCCGAAATCGACGCGGTCCAGCGTCACATCGCCGCCGCTTTTCGCCGCGAGCGCACGCGCGCCCTTGGCGAGCTTCGCCAGCGCCTCGCGTGCGGCGTGCAGCGAATCGAGCATGAAGTTGAGCGGCTTGCGATAGTGGCCGCCGATCAGCACGTAGCGCAGCTCCATCGGCGTGAAGCCGCGCTGCTCCAAATCCGCAAGCGTGTATAGATTGCCCAGCGACTTCGACATTTTCCCGCCATCAACCAGCAGGTGGGTGATGTGGAACCAGTGCGCCGCGAAATGCCCGCCGCAAGCGCACACGCTCTGCGCGATTTCGTTTTCATGGTGCGGAAACACCAGGTCCACACCGCCGGAATGCAGGTCGAAGGTCTCGCCCAGATACTCGCGGATCATCGCCGAGCATTCGAGATGCCAGCCAGGCCGGCCTTCGCCCCACGGCGACTGCCAGAAATTGTCTCCGTCCTCGGGCCGCCGCGCCTTCCACAGCACGAAGTCGGACACGCTGTCCTTCTCGTATTCGTCGGCGTTGGCACGCGCATTCTGCGTCTTGCCGAGATCCAGCTCCCGTTGGTCAAGGTGCGAAAGTTTGCCGTAGTCCGGAAACGATGAGATCCGGAAGTAGACCGAGCCGTCGTCCGAGGCATAGGCATGGCCCTTGGCGACCAGCGCTGCGATCATCGCGATCTGCTGCGGAATGTGCTCCACCGCGCTCGGCTCGATGTGCGGTTCGAGCAAGCCCAGCTTGGCACAATCGGCATGAAACTTCGCCGTCCACCCGGCGGTGAACTCGCCCAGCGACTGGCCGGCCTTCTGCGAGTCGCGGATCGTCTTGTCATCCACATCCGTGATGTTGCGCACGTGCAGGGTGCGCATGCCGGAGGTTTCCAGCGCCCTCCGCAGCACGTCCTGCAGCACAAAGGTGCGGAAATTGCCAATGTGCGCCGGCCCGTAAACCGTCGGGCCGCAACAATAGAATCGGAACGTCTTGCCGTCGAGCGGACGCAGTTCGCGATCAGTCCGGGTGAGCGTGTCGTATAGCCGCATGCGCGGGTGGTGTAAAAGGCCCGGCGCCCCGCGCCAAGAGCGAACCTTGAAGGCGGGCTTGATCAAAAATTTTTCAAATCAGGAAATCCAAAATAAATTTGTTTCCGCCGCATCGTGACATGCTTCGCTGCGGGTGTAGCCTGTGCCTGCC
>JBMTCD010000105.1:0-12042 GCA_049430545.1 Luteolibacter sp. | reverse complement strand
CTGGGGATTTGTCGAAAAGACGGTCGTCCTGATTCCCACCTCCGGACTCGATCTCCCGGATTTCGACCTTCTGCCGCGCCGCGAGACGAGGGGGATGAATTTCCTGGGCATCAAGGGTCTGGTTCTGAAATTGGACGCAAGCGCCCCACTCGATGAGCGGCGGATGGTCGATGCGTTCAACAAGAGCTACAGCCTCTTCGCCGGAGGCGCTTTTGAGGCCATGGAGGCCTCGATCAAATCCGCCGGGCATCTCGTTCCCGGCCTCACGGACATGGCTGCGATCTGCAAACCCAGCGTTTTGCGCTTCCTCTCCACCGCCACCACCGGATTCATCGAGGTGCAGGACGGATACCTGGCGATACGTGCGCCGGAAACCCGGATCATCACACCCGGTATAAGTGATACCATCCTCGAGGGAAGGGAACGCGAAAGCCTGCTGACCGTCGCCAACGACCTGCTTGATGTGCTTGCGAACGCGGCAAATGAGGCGCCTCTGCGCGCACTGACTCTGGAAAACACGTTCAACCCCCGCCAATTGCTGGGCGGCATCATCGGAGGGTTCATCGGCTTTGGCCTGGGGGGGGTTATCGGTGTCATTCTGTTGTTCGTGCTCAAAGAGAAGCACTTGTTCCAGATCCCGTTGCTGGCTCTCGGCTGCGCCGCCATCGGCCGCTTCTTCGGCAAGATGCTGACGCGAGCCAAGTGATCCGTTAGCTTGGCGGACGAGATCATGACCTTGTTCGAGCGCGCGAACGCAGCGCCAGCCATTCCCGGTCTCGAGGTGATGAACCCGTTCCAGATCAAGCGGGTGTTGGGGACCCTGATCGGGGGCTTCGTCGGTTTCTTTGTCGGCGGGCTCATTTCCATCGCGCTGCTCTTCTTCGTTCACAAAAATTTCCTCTTTCAGCTTCCCGTGCTGGCCGTGCTTGGCATCTTCTTGAGTGCTCATGACCGCCCGTGGCGCGACACTATCGGCCACCGCGATCGCCTCGGCGCTCGGAACCGAACTCGCGCGCTCGGCCCCGTCCCAGGCCGCCGCCCTCATGGCACCCACAGCCCTCGCCACCTCCACAGCCATCTCCACGACCACGCTTCTCACCAACACCCTTCTGACCATGAGTTCGAACAAAACTGTGACCCAACCTGGGCCAGACATCGGCGGAGGGCTGGGTCCGGGATATTCAGGACCAAGCCCTGAGGGAGAGCACACTGCAGGAGTTGATCGAAGCGGGTCGCTGCACGCGTGAAAGCCATATCCTCCCCGTCGGTGAAACGAGTGGATGAATCACTGGCTGCACCATGCCAACGAGCCGCACAAGAAACACGGATCCAATGAGCGGGATCAATCCTGCCAACTGACCATTTTTGCCGCACCCTTCTCCAGGCATCGTTACACCCGGCATGCCCGCCTCACCTGGATTCTCGCGGGCTCGATTTCATCTTTCTGGAAAAGAATTGTTACCTTCCCCGGCCTTCCGGCAGGTATAGGGTAGAAGGCCATGAATCCGCAGCCGCAACGACCCGATCCACGCAAGCTCCTGGAGGCATTTGTGACCTCCCGCCGGAGTGAGAGGGCATTTACCGCCCTGGTCGCCTGCCTCAACGGCCTGGTTTTTACCAGCGCCCTGCGGCGCACGGGTAACGCCCAGCTCGCCGAAGAAGTCGCCCAGAATGTCTTCGCCATCATGGCTCGCAAAGCGTCCTCCCTGCTTGGTCATCCCTCGCTTGAAGCATGGACGCTTGAAACGACCCGGCTGGAGGCTGCCGCCATGATGCGTTCCGAGAAACGCCGGCAGCGCAAGCTGGCCGCGCTTGCCGTCGAGACCGACATCATCACTCCCACCTCAGATGAACCCATGAAACCATCCGCCACTTGGGAAGATGCCCTTCCCATTTTGGACGACGCGCTCGACAGCCTGCCGATGGGATATCGGGACGTCATCCTGCAACGTTTTTACGACGGCAAGAAATTCCAGGAAATCGCAGACACCAACGGCCAGACCGAGGCGGCCTGCTAGATGCGCCTGACGCGAGCCCTTGAGAAACTCTCCCGCCTGATCACCGCACGCGGAGCGACGCTGTCCGCCACCGGCGTCGCCACGCTGCTCACCACGGAATTCGCCCGCTCCGCTACGGTGCCATCTGTCGCCTCCCTGGCCTCGAACGCGCTCGCCGCCTCGTCGTCGGTCTCCACCACGACCTTGATCGCCAACACCCTCCACACGATGAGCACCACCAAAACCACCTCCATCACCGCCGCGGCCGTCATCGCGGTCACCGCCGTCCCTTTCTCCCAGCAAGTGGCCGATGCGCGGCGGATGGAAGCCCAAATCGAGGCGCCGGCTCCGGTGGAAATTCCCAATGCCAAATCCCGCATCCGGCCGCCTTCCCGCATCACGGCAGGAATGAAGGGCGCACGCACCCCGTCCAGCCTCCTCGCCTCGCTGAATGCGCCGATGACCTCGCGCGATATCCTCAGGGACCTTTGCTCGTTCGACAGCATCACCAGCGAACTCGCCCGGCAGCGGGTCGCCCGGATGACCAACGAGGAGCGCGCCGAGCTGTTGGGCGAAGTGTGGCGCTTCCCCTGCGGATTCGACAAACGGACGCGGCTGCTGGGTTTCATCGTCGAGAGCAACGGCGATGCCCCTCCCGACATGATGCTCGATCAGCTCATCAAGGGTGGCCATTATCAAGCCTTCAGCGCGGGATTGACTCTGAGAAACAACCCGCTGACCCAATGGGCAAGGAAAGATCCAGCCGCCGCCGTGAAATGGTATGAACAGAAGCTGGCCGGCGCAGATCTCGTGCGCGGGCTGGGCGATCAGAACTTCAGGGATCTTTATCTGCACCTCATGCCCGGCCTGGTCGCCTCGGATCCGGACAAAGCCCTCGACATATATGCTGAAACTCCGGGCAACTTCCGTGATGTCCGCTACGGGATGTTCTGGCCTGTCTTCGACCTCGGAAAGGTCTATGCCAATCGATTGGCCGCGGGTAGTGGCGACGTCGGGATGCGGAAACTGCTCGAAATGACGGCGGGCCCGGCCAGGGCACTCGTCGTTTCCTCGGCCGCCCAGGCCTACGCCGACGCCGGCAAGCCCAACGAGGCACTCGCCTTCGTCGACCAGCACAATCCGCAGCCTTGGAAACGCAGTGATTTTCCAGAATTGGATTATGCGGACATTTACTACAACCGCGACGAATACGTGCGTGAAATCGCGAAGGCCTGCGCCGTGAAGGGGAGCCTCGATACCAGCCTCGACTGGTTGGTGGCAAATGTCTCGAAGCCCGAAGCGGCAACGCTGACTGTGATGCGGATGCTTTATCGCTACGAGGAATTCGGCCATAAGGAGGAGACGATGCAGTGGCTCAATCGCCAGCCATCCGGCCGGGTGAGGGACGCCGCCCATGCCGCGCTCGTTTGGCAGCAGACGATGGCTGCGAATTACGACGCCGCCATGCAGGGGACGTCCAAGATCGACGATCCATCGGTGCGGTCCCAAATGATCAAGATCGTCGGGGACTCGCGGCAACTCTTCAACGACACCGGGGGGGCTCGGAGGGTCATCCAAACCTCCGACACTCCGAAAATCAAATTCTGACACCACCCTTGTCAATCGATCATTTGCCCCACAATTCAAACCGCGAAAGAATCCCTGAATGATGAAAATACCAACAGCCATATTGATCACGTCGCTACTGCCCGCAATCGCACTTTTCAGCAGCTGCGATAAAAAGACCGGAGGAGCGAACACTGGATCCGTGAAGCCTCCTATCAGCACCGAGCAGGGAGATTATCCAAAGATTGTTCGAGCATGGGTTGGAGCCGACGGTTCGGAGCACTCCGACGCGGTGAATTCGATCGCATACAATCCGAAAACCAGAGCGCTGATCGAGGAACGCTTCAAGGAGGTGGAATGGAGCAACGGTCAGGCGAATGCCTCCTTTGCCATGCAGTTGGATGCCGAACGGTCGTTGAGATTCATTTCGGCGTCAGACGCCTCCAATGAGAACCGTGGTTTTGTGGCCGTCTGGACGCGACCCGGGACGCCGATCGGAGGCGCGACGACCGCGATCGTGAAAAAGTCGCGACTATTGCCCGGCGTGGAAGACGCTCTCGAACTGTTGCACACCTATGTCACGACTGATGGCGATATCCAATCAGCGGCCGAATGGGATGAGTAGCGATGTGATTGTTCAAGACGGATCACTCACCATCAACAAGCAGAAGAACTCGCCGCGGATCAAATTCTGAACCCTAACGGCGTAACGCCCATTCCCATGAAACGCTCCTTTTGGATCACCCTTGCCGTCTCCGTCTCGATCTGCGCCGCCGTTGTGACCGCGCAATCGATGAAAAACCGCAGCCTCGCGGAAAAACTCGCCCGCCAGAATGCCACCGCCGCGAAACCGGAGAACCGCAGCACGGGAGGCGTGGCGACGGCAGTCTCGTCGGACGAGAGGATCGAGCGCACCCGAACCGGGATCGAGAAACTGATGGCCGAGTCCACCGACGGGAGCATGACGGAGGTCTTGCAAATGGTCGATGGTCTGAGCCTCGACGAACTCATCGCCGTCACCGGCGATCTCCCGTCCTCCGAGACCCGGAGGTTCCTGGTGATGCTCGCCGCCGAGCAGGATGCCCTGCGGGTCTCACGAGACAAGAAGCTGAAGGGAAATTTCTACATGCCGGAGATCGGTCGGATGATCGCCAAGCAAGATCCCGCACGCGCCCTTGAGAGCCTGCCGAAACCCAAGCCGGTCGAGTTCTCGGCCAGCTGCATTCGTTGCCACGGCGAGGGCGCGAAGAAGACCGGGGCATGCATTTACAGAGTTCCCATTGGCGACGGCTGGGGAATTGCGACGACCCTCTTCAGCGAGGATGCGGAAGCCGGTCTCAAGGCTTTCCTCCAGATGGAAGAGACCGACATTCCCTCCATTCGAAAAGGGCTTTCACCCCTTCCCAAACTTGCGATCTCAGGCTCGATCCCACTCGACGACACCCAGCTCCCGGTCATCGCCGCGGCGATCAATGATCCCGAGTTCAAGAGCATTCGTTCGGACATGATCAATCTCACTCTCAATGATGCGATCTACGATGAAGGCGTCGCCGCCATGGCGGAGCGGGCGAAGTCGCTGCCCCTCAGCGAGGCGGACCTGAAGGCCTACATGGATCTCGTCATCGGCGACGGCAGCGGCCAAGGCAGCACCAGGAAAATCGATGTTTTGTTCGCAGAACCGGAAGCGACGCTGCAGTGGGTCAAGGACGCACGCAGCGAAGAAGACCAGCGCCAAATGATCCCGAAAATGGTGCTCAACTGGGCCAAACGGGATGCCAATTCCGCCGTCAGATGGCTCTCCCAACAGGCTCCTTCGCCAGTGCGCGACGCATCAATCAGCCAGCTCGTCACCAAAGGCCCCAACCTCGACCGCGAGTCCGCCGCCGCCTGGGCTCTCGAAATCCAGGACGATGCCATCCGCGCGGGCGCGCTCAAAAACGTCGTCAATGCCTGGAAGCAGGAGGCTCCCGAAGCCGCGGAAGCTTGGCTCAACCAACAAGGGCTTTCCCAATGACATCGCAACCTCCCAGTCGTGCCATACAATGGTTCTGAAATGGCACGCAATCCAAACAAGCCATTCCCATGAAATTCAACATACGCCGATTCGCCCTCGCCTTGTCATCACTCGGCCTAGTTTGCTTCATCACGGGCTGTGCCCAGATCGAAAGGTCGGAATACGCCGAATGGGTGGCACCGCTCGATCCGAAAAAAGAGCTCTCGGTAAGCACCTTTCCTGCCTGGTATCCGGACTCGGAGCGTGCCGCGCCGGGTTTCAAGAAACTCACGACAGAGCGATACCTCGCGTTGAAATTCCATGTCCGTGAAAAGGGAAAGAAATTCGGCCAGAGTCCCTATGTTGAATCGATCCAAATCCATTCCTTCGGGTATCATTTGGATGGCTCTCCCGGGAAAGTCCTTGTCGAAAACCAAAGCAAGAATTTCTGGATGCAACAGATCGATTGATATCAGGATCGCAAAACAAACGGCATCCCCTATCGGGAGAATTCCGTTCTTCACGTCACCATGGACATGACACTCAACGGCACACGGCATCGGCTGAAAGGAAGCATGCCGGCAAGAACGCGGCAAAGTTTGATGCCAAACTTCGCCGACAGCCCATAGAATCGAGTCCTGATACGACAGTCCGTCATACACAAATTCTCTGAAATACCACGCAACCAAAGCAAAACAAACCAACCACCAAAACACATGAAAAACATCGCCATTTCCACCATCACCATGATCTCCCTCGCCCTCCTGGCACCGGCCGCCGAACCGAAGGCCGCGCCTGAGGCCAAACCCGCCGCGGAAGTTGCCAACGGCAATGACGCCAAGCAACTGGAGCAACAGGTCATGGGCTACTGGGCACCTGATGCGGAAGCAATGGTGAAGCTTCTTGTCGAAAAAATGGGAATGCCGGAGGAAGACGGCCAAGCCGTATCCGAGCAATTCTCAAAAATCACCTTCCACGTCGAGTTGGGAAAGGTCCACGTCTATACCGAGGAGGGAGTCATGGATGTAGCCTACGAAATCCTGGCAGCCGATGGAGCCGCCGGTTCGCTCACGGTCCGCGCCGTGAACCCGGATCCCGCCAACAAGAAACAGGCGCTCGAACTCCTCATCAAGGACCAACAGATCACCGTAAAGGGAGGGGAAGAACAACTCCCTTTCATTCTCAAGAAAATCGATGAGGCCGAATTTGCGAAACGCAAAGCCGCCGTGCCCGCCGATCGGATTGGCGGGTGAGGCCGGTGTCCTCCAGCAAGAATCGACCGAATCGGAATCCTTGGGCAATCCCGACACCGCACAGCCTGGTAATTTGGGATAGTGATTGCCGCCCCGTGGCGTGAAACCCGGTATCCATGGAATCTGGCCACCAGCGCGTGACGATCGCGCCAATCAGGCGCGGCCGAGGTAGGAGTTGTCCTCGGTCTTGACGTTGATTTTCTCGCCCACGTTGATGAACAGCGGCACCTGCACCACCAGCCCGGTCTGCATCGTGGCGGGCTTGTAAACGTTGTTGGCGGAATCGCCCTTCACGCCTTCCGAGGATTCGGCGACGGTCATGGTCATGGTGAGCGGCAGCTCGATGGAGACCACCGCGCCGTCCGCGATGAGCAGGGTATAGAGCTGGCCTTCGATGAGGTAATTCTTCACTCCCTCGATCAGGTCCTCGTGCACCACCGCGTCATCATAGGTGTTTGGGTCCAGGAAATGATAGCCGCTGCTGTCCTTGTAGGAATACTCATGGGGCGTGCGCTCCAGCATCACGCCTTCCAGCGAGTCGTTCGAGGTGAGGCGCAGGTTGAACACCTTCTTGGTGGCGATGCTGCGGATCGACATCTGCACGTAGGAAGCCATGCGCGGCGGCGTCTTCAACTCGTGGTCGGTGACGACGCAGATTTCGTTGTTGTGGCGGACGGCGTGTCCCTTGCGGAGGTTGATGACAGGTGTGCTGGCCATGATCGTGTGAGGGGCGGGGGATAGGAATTACGGCCGCGCGACGCAAGCCCGGATTTCGGGCACCGCTTCACTTGCCGATGCAGAAGCGGCTGAAAATCACGCCGAGCAGGTCCTCGGTGTCCACCCGGCCAGGGATTTCGCCGAGCGCGTCGAGTGCCTCGCGCAGCTCGATGGCGGCGAGCCCGGGGTCCGATCCGTCCAGACCTAGCAGTTCGAGCGCGGTGAGCAGGGCGGCACGGGCGTCTTGCAGGCTGGCCTGGTGGCGGGCGTTGATCGCCACCGAGTGTTCGCCCCAATCGACCGCGCCGAGCTGAAGGGCATTGCGGATTTTTTCCGAGAGAGTATCGAAGCCGGACCCGCTGGCGCAGGAAATCCTCACCGCCTCCGTTCCGGTCCAATCGGGATGCTCGCCGAGGTCGCACTTGTTGAGCACGCGCAGATGGATCGCATCGCTGGCGGGAAAAATGGCTTCGTCCGGCTTCGGGCGGCTGGCATCCTGGATTTCCAGCAACAAGTCCGCCGCCTCGATCTGGCGCACGGTGCGCTGGATACCCGCGGCCTCGATGGCGTCGGTGGATTCGCGCACGCCGGCGGTGTCCACCAACCGCAACGGAATGCCGTGGAGGTTGATGATTTCCTCGATGGTGTCGCGCGTGGTGCCGGCGATGTCGCTCACGATCGCCCGCTCGAAACCCAACAAACGGTTGAGCAGGCTGGATTTGCCGACATTTGGTTCGCCAAAAATCACCGTCCGCACCCCCTCGCGCAGCACCCGCCCTTGGTCGGCGGTGGCCAGCAGGCGGTCCACCGCATCGAGGGTTTGTCGAACCGCCTCGCGCAGCGACTCGCCGGATTGCGGATCGATGTCCTCTTCGGGGAAATCGATCCATGCCTCGAGATGAGCCAGTGTTTCGAGCAGCCTGTCGCGCGCCTCGGTGGTGCGGCGGCCGAGTTCGCCCTCGAGCTGGCTGCGGGCGGCGCGCATTGCCAGCCGGGTCTGCGCGGATATCAAGTCCATCACGGCCTCGGCCTGGGTGAGGTCGAGCTTGCCGTTGAGAAACGCGCGGCGGCTGAATTCGCCCGGTTCGGCATGCACCGCGCCGCATTCGAGCAAGCGCCCAAGCACCTCGCGCGTGACCAGGATGCCGCCGTGGCCGGTGAATTCCACGCAGTCCTCGCCGGTGTGGCTGTGAGGCCCACGGAAAATCGTCAGGATGCCATCGTCGATCGTTTCGCCTTGTGCGTCGATCACCCGGCAGTGCCGCGCGTGCCGCGGAGCGAGGTCGGTGAGTTTTCCGCCGGTCGCCCGGTCCGCCACCGCCACCGCATCCGGGCCGGACAGGCGGATCAACGACAAGGCACCTGTGCCCGGAGCGGTCGCGATGGCGGCTATCGTGCGGCGCTCCATCGGGTAAAGCATGGGAACACTGAATCAGGGAAGGGTGGGGGACACGTCGCCGGATGATGCGCCTCAGATGCTCGCGGCGGCGGGCAAGACCGCGTCGAGCACTTCCAGGCAGCGTTGGTTCTGCGCCTGTGTGCCGATGGAAATCCGCACCCAGTCCGGCAGCTTGTAGCCGCTCATCGCACGCACGATCACGCCTTGCTTGAGCATGTCCCGGAACACGCGGTCGCCTTCGCCGGTTCTGACGAGGATGAAATTCGCGTGACTGGGCACGAATTCGAGCCCGCGCGCGCGGAAGGCCTCCTCGTAAAACGCCAGCCCCGCCCGGTTGAGCTGGCGGGTCTTTTGCATGTGGTCGGCATCCGCGATCGCGGCAAGCGCTCCAGCCTGCGCGATGGCATTCACATTGAACGGCTGCCGCGCCTTTTGCAGCAGCTCGGCCAGATGCGCCGGAGCCACCCCGTAGCCCACGCGCAAGGCGGCAAGGCCGTGGATTTTCGAGAACGTCCGCAAGACGCACGCATTGCGGCCTTCACGCACGTATTTCAGGGTGTCCGGCGGGTGGTCCGGAAATTCGTGGTAGGCCTCGTCGAAGACCGCGATCACATGCTCGGGAAGCCGGTCCATGAAACGGTCGATCACATCCTGCCCGACCATCGTTCCGGTCGGGTTATTGGGATTGGCGATGAACACCAGCCGCGTGTCCGGCTTGATCGCGGCCGCCATGGCGTCGAGGTCATGGATGAAGTCCGGGTCCGGCACTTCCACATACTTCGCGCCGAACAGCGTGGCCATCAGCTTGTAAACGACGAACGCGTGCTTGGCGGCGATCAGCTCGGCATCGCGGTTGAGGAAGGTGTGACACAGCAGCTCGATGATTTCGTTGGAGCCGTTGCCGAGGACGATGTTCGAGCGGTCGAGCCCGAAGGTGTCGGCGATGGCGCTACGCAGCTTGTAGCCGCCGCCATCGGGGTAAATGTGCGCTTCTTCCAAGGCTGCGCGCATCGCGGATTTCGCCAACGGCGAGGGGCCGAGCGGATTTTCGTTGGATGCCACCTTGACGATCTGCGCCGGATCGAGCCCCAGCTCGCGCGCGGTTTCATCGATCGGTTTGCCCGGCTCGTAAGCCACCAGGTCGCACACAAAACGGTTCGCGTATCGGTCAATCGTCATCGCCGCGGAAGCTAGCGGCCGCCCCGCGAGCGGTCAAACGTCATGTGGGGCGCGCGCAATGGTCATTCAGGAAGCCATGGAGCGCCGATTCCGGGAAGGCTCCTCATTTCCACCACTTCCTCAATGCGAGCAGCCGCATCCGCCGCCGCTGCAGCAGCCGCCGGATGCTTCGGACAGATCCTCCTCGCTCGGCACGCGGCCGAGTTCGAGCGTCAGGTTCACATGGCGGCTGATTTCCTTCTGCAAGGTTTCCAACTGCTCGCGGGCGCTGAAAAAGTCCCTTGCCAGCGGGTTTTCGAACAAGGCCTCGCGCGCGGCCTCGAATTCGCGGATTTCCTGGGACCCGAGCTGGATGCCGGCGTGCTGCTTGTGATGCAGTTCCTCGCCGCGCTCGTGCACGCTCTGGTATTGCAGCCGCGCCTCGTCGTTGCTGAGGAAACGCTCGACACTCGCCTGCAGGCTCATGAACACCGGATCCCCGGCAATCACGGCACACAGTTCGCGGGTCTTGGCCAGCACGGCGGAATCATCTGCTATCAATGTCATGCCGAATGCCTAGCCGCCCCCACCCGTGCTGGCAACGGGCATTTCGTGAAATTTGCCTCCGGCGTTTCAGCATTGGACCTTGTGGCCCGCATCGCCTATGCACTGCCCGCACACGCCATGCCCGACCGCCTCACCGCCTGTTTCGATTCACTCCGCGCCTCCGGAAAAAAAGCCTTCGTCGCCTACATCGCCGCCGGGGATCCCGACTATGCCCGCTCCCTGGACATCATGAAATCGCTGGCCGATCTCGGCGCGGACGTGATCGAGCTGGGGCTGCCGTTTTCCGATCCGCTCGCCGATGGCATCGTCAACCAAATGGCGGCCGACCGCGCCCTCAAGGCGGGCATGACCACCGCCCGCGTGCTCGACCTGATCCGCGATTTCCGCCAGACGCACCAGACGCCGCTCGTGCTCTTCACTTATCTCAATCCGGTCTTCAATTATGGCTTCGAGGACTTCCACCGAGATGCCGCGGCAGCGGGGGCGGACGGCATCCTCTTGCTCGACCTGCCGCCGGACGAGGCGGTGCTCAATCCCGATCTCGCGGGTGGAGCGGGCTTGAAACACATCCGCCTGATCGCTCCGACCACGCCGCCGGACCGCCTGAAACTGCTCGCGCAATCCGCCGAGGGCTTCATTTACGCGCTTTCCCGAACCGGCGTCACCGGTGCGCACGGTGGACCGTCCGCCAATATCGCGGAGCTGGTTTCCGCCATCAAGGCACACACCGAGGTGCCGGTCTGCGTCGGCTTCGGCATCAGCAATCCGGATCAGGCGGCCATGGTCGCCGCCGCGGCCGATGGGGTGATCGTCGGCTCGGCGATCGTCAAGCAGGTGGAATTGAACCAGGACGACCCGGTCGCGGCCGTGCGCGGATTCACCGCGCCGCTCATCGCCGCGGTGAAAGGCTGACCGCCCGCGTATCGCGACTGGCGCGACCGCTCGATCGGATGCAGATTCGCGCAGATGCAGTGGGTGCTCTTCTTCGATGGCGACTGCGCCTTTTGCTCCGCCTCGGTCCGCGGCGTGTGCCGTCTCGACAAACGGGGCAGGGTGGATTTCGCCCCCTTGCAGGGTGAGCTGGCGCGGAAAATCGGACTCGAGAAACACGCGGCAGCTTCCGGTGGCACGATGGTCCTGCTGCGCGAAGACGACGGTCAGCGGTTTTTCCGCAGCGATGCCCTCATCGAATTGGCCTCGGCCATCGGCGGAATCGCCCGCGTGCTCGCCTTGCTCGCGCTGGTTCCCAAGCCCTGGCGCGACGCGCTCTACCAATTCTTGGCCGACCGCCGCCACCGGCTCCGCCGGGCTTCTGGAACTTGCAAAATGCCTGACGAACGGCTCCGCGCACGGCTGCGTGAGTGAGCAGCGTGGGGGGGGGGGGGGGGGGGG
>JBMTCD010000104.1:0-12070 GCA_049430545.1 Luteolibacter sp. | reverse complement strand
CAGGGCATCATCCCCTTCCTCAAGCTCCACAACGACCAGCTCGTCGCCGTCAACCAGGGCGGCAAGCGCCGCGGCTCCGGCTGCGCCTATCTGGAAACCTGGCACAATGACATCGAGGACTTCCTCGAGCTCCGCAAGAACACCGGCGACGAACGCCGCCGCTGCCACGACATGAACACCGCCAACTGGATCCCGGACCTCTTCATGAAACGCATGGAGGACCGCCAGAACTGGACGCTCTTCCGCGCCAACGAAGTGCCCGATCTCCACGACCTATACGGCAAGGCCTTCGAGCAGCGCTATTGCGAATACGAAGCCATGTCCGCCGAAGGCAAGATCTGGTCCCGCCAGTTTGCCGCCATCGAGCTGTGGAAATCCATGCTCAAGATGGTCTTCGAAACCGGCCACCCCTGGATCACCTTCAAGGACCCCTGCAATGTTAGATCACCGCAAGACCACTGCGGTGTCATTCATAGTTCTAACCTTTGTACGGAAATAACCTTGAATACAAGCGATCAGGAAACCGCCGTCTGCAACCTCGGCTCCGTCATCCTCGACTCCCACATCACCCGGGACGGAGCCATCGATCACGAGATGCTCAAGGAAACGATCACCGTCGCCATCCGCGCGCTCGACAACGTCATCGACATCAACTTCTACCCGACCGTTGCCGCCAAGACCGCCAACAGCCGCCACCGCCCCATCGGCCTTGGCGTGATGGGCCTGCAAAACGCCCTCTACAAACGCGGCCTCGCCTTCGCCTCCGACGCCGCCGTCGATTTCAACGACGAGGTCATGGAAGCCGTCGCCTACTACGCCTACAGCGCCTCCTCCGACCTCGCCGCCGAAGTCGGCACCTACTCCACCTACAAGGGCTCGAAGTGGGACCGCGGACTCCTCCCGCAGGACACCGTCGATCTCCTCGAAGACGAACGCGGCCGCAAGATCGACGTCCCGCGCGGCGGCAAGATGGACTGGTCGGTCGTCCGCGAGAAGATCGCCAGGCACGGCATGCGCAATTCCAACGTGCTCGCCATCGCCCCCACCGCCACGATCTCCAACATCATGGGCACCACGCCCTGCATCGAGCCGAACTACAAGAACCTCTACGTGAAATCCAACCTCTCGGGCGATTTCATCGTGCTCAATGCCGAACTCGTCAAGGACCTCAAAAAAGCCGGCCTCTGGAACCAGGACATGCTCGACCAGCTCAAGTATTTCGACGGTGAACTCGACGCCATCGAAAACATCCCGCAAGCCATCAAGGACAAGCACAAGACTGTCTTCGGCATCGGCCACGAATACATCATCGACGCCGCCGCCCGCCGCCAGAAGTGGATCGACCAATCCCAATCGGTCAACCTCTTCCTCGCAACCCCGGACATGAAGACCCTCAGCCACATGTATCGCCGCGCCTGGGACAAGGGCCTCAAGACCACCTACTACCTCCGCACCCTCCAGGCCTCAAACATCGAAAAGGCGACCATCGACGTCAAAAAGGAAGTCCGCGGACTGGCAGCCGGAGCGAAGAAGGAATTCTCCGCCGAAGAAAAAATGGCCTGCTCTCTAGACGCCATGCTCAACGGTGGAACCTGCGAAGCGTGCCAGTGATTCTCCCGGTGCTGCTGCTCACTTCTTAAAGTCGGGGCGCGTCACGCAAAGCGCCCCTTCTTTTACCGAAGAATTCAGAATTTCAGGTGAGAGAAAACCAACAAGCAGGTGGCGATTTGCGGGATTGGCAGACGCTCGGCGGCATTTTCATTCGCAGAGCATTCGCGATGCACCACTGGAGTTTGGCGGGTTCCGTCGGTTTCGCGCCGAGCTGGGGTTCAGCCTTCCCGGGGAAACGGCGGTCGCGCCCTAACATTTGGCTTTGCGGGGGCGGCCACTGCGGATCTGGCTGAAGGGGACGAAGCCGAGGGGTGAGTAGAGGGGCGAATCGACGCCATATTCGGGATGGCCGCGGAAGCCGTTGGCGGGATGGCCGCGGAAGCCGTTGGCGAGGCGGATGAGCCCATTGGCAAGGGCCCGCTCGGTCCGGTCGCGCTGGAGGCGCAGCGCGGAGAGGCGGCCAAGGGCGTTGCACGATGAAACAGGACGTGGTTCAGGCCGGCCCGGGCACTGGCGGCACTTCGGGCGGCATGACGACGCTGCCTTTTTCGAAGTCCTGGGCAGTCGGCTTGCAGGCGAAGGTGAAGAACGGCGAGTCCTCGTTGTTCATCACGTCGGTCCAGCGGATGAGCTGGCCGGTGTAGGCGGACATTCGGCCAATCACGGCGACGAGCGTGACTTCCGCGATGCGGCGGGCATGATTGAGAGGTTTGCCCTCGATCACGCCGCGGATCATGTCCACGTGCTCTTGGACCATGCCGTTGTTGGTATCAAGCTTGATTTCAGGGACCTGCACGTCGCGGCCGGTGATTTTACCACCGCCGAGGCACTCACCCTCGGTGCCAGTGAACATCTCGCCCACGCGGCCATAAGTGCCGGAGATCTGGCGGCACTGGCTATGGATGTGGACGCCATCTCCGAAGTCATAATCGACGCTGAAGAAATCGAACATGTTGCCCGTTTCGCGCCGCGCGCGGCCGCCGAAGCCCAGCGCGGTGACCGGCAGCCGGCCGAGAAACCAGCATGCCACGTCGAGGTTGTGGACGTGTTGTTCGACGATGTGGTCGCCGGAGGTTTCGCAGAAATTGAGCCAGTTGCGCGCCATGTAGTCGGCGTCCGATTCGCCATCTTTGCGGCGCTTGATCCATGGCACGCTTCCGTTCCACTGGACCACGCCGCCGCGGATCGGGCCGATTGCGCCGGCGTCGATGAGTGCCTTGTTCTTCAGATATCCGGCGGTGTGGCGGCGCTGGGTGCCGGTGACAACCGCCAGTCCCTTGGCGGCGGCCTTCTCGCCGGTGGCGATGACCGAGCGGCAACCGACGGGGTCCACGGCCACCGGTTTTTCGATGAAGCAATGCTTGCCGGCCTCGACCGCCGCGGCGAAGTGCAGCGGGCGGAACGACGGAGGGGTGGCCATCAGAACGTATTCGCAATCGCTGGCGATCACTTTCTGATAAGCGTCATAGCCGCTGTAGCAGCGGTCTTCGGGCACGCCATTGGCCTTGCCCACCGACAGCGCCTGGTCGGCGAAGGCATCGGCCACCGCGACGAGTTCGGACTCGATGCCGAGGATTTTGCAGGCTTCGCGGAAATTCTGGACCGCCCCCTTGCCACGGCCTCCGCAGCCGATCAGGCCGAATTTGATTTTCGAGGGCTTGCCGCCCTGGGCGATGGCGAAACCGGAACTGGCGACCAAGCCCGCGCTGAGGAGCGTGGTGTTGGCGAGAAAGGAGCGTCTTTTCATCATGGTGTGGTGGGTGGGTGGGTGGTGAATGGAATCCAGACTCATTTCATACGCTGTGCAATTCCGCTTTTATCAAAGCAAACGCGCTTGCGCTGCAGCGGAACTTGCCGAGGATTTCCAAACCATGCGAATCGTCAATCCAATCACAGCAGCCGCTCTCTGCATCTCGCTTCCCGCTCTCGCGGATAACCCGGTCCAGCCCGATATCGATGCCGCCATCGCCAAGGGTGACGTGGAGGAAGTCAAACGCCATCTGGTGAAAAACCCGGATTCGCTCCAGAAGGGAGGCCGGGAAAACTCGCGCCCGCCACTTGAACAGGCATTGCTGCGTAAGAAAACCGACATCGTCCTTCTATTGCTTGAGAAAGGTGCCGATCCCAACACCACCAACGCCTCCAAGCGCACCCCCCTGCATCTCGCCATCGAGCGCAACCTGCCCCAAGCGGTAACCGCCCTGCTCAAGGCGGGTGCCAATCCCGACGCGCGCGACCAGGCCGGCTGGACGCCGCTCCACCACGCCGCCGCGAAAAACCAACTTGAGTCCGCCAAGATACTGCTCGCCGGTGGTGCCAACCCGATGATCCTGAGCGAGCTTGGCGGCACCCCGCTGCACGAAGCCGCAGCCAGCGGCGGAAAGGAAATCGTCCAGCTCCTGCTCGATCACAAGGTGGACCCGGCACTCAAATCCAAACAGGGGGTCACCGCCCTTGACCTCGCGAAGCAATACGAAAACAAGCCTGCCATGGAAGTGCTCGGCGACAAATGACGCCATCCACCGCGGGCAGTGCCCGGGCCAAGCCTGCGGGCGGTCGTCCATTCCGTGGCAAACCCGGACGCAATGCGTGAAGCCAGCACTATTTTGATGTTGGGAAAATGCCCGCCACCGAAAAAAAACTCACCGCGCAACTTTTCGCCCCCACGGCGTTTCAATACCCATGCTCCCGAAAGCAGATGAATCTTGGACCATAGAAGAAGCGGCTCACCTGCTCAACCGTGGCGGTTTCGGCGGCAGCCCGGCTGAAATCCGCAAGTTCCACACGTTGGGGCGGCGGCGGGCCGTCGAATGCTTGCTCACCGGGACCGATGGACCCGACGATTTCCCTCTTCCCGATTGGGCGAGCGAGGAGCGCGCGCTGGCCGACATGCGGATGCGCGTCCAGCAGCGCCGCGAGACCCTGCAGACCACCCGCGACATGAGCGCGGAGGAAGCCGAGCGCGCGCGCCGCGAGATGATCCGCAAGGCCCAGCAGCAAAACCGCGCCCACGCCCTTGAAATGCAGGGCTGGTGGTTCCGCCGCATCCTCCACACCAAGGCACCACTGCGCGAGAAGATGGCGCTCTTCTGGCACGATCACTTCGCCACCTCGGTCCAGAAGGTGAAGCAGCCGATGCTCATGCTGCGCCAGAACGAGCTGTTCCGCCGCCACGCCCTCGGCAGCTTCCACGAGCTCACGCAGGCGATCGTCACCGACCCCGCGATGATGCTCTATCTGGACACCCAGAACTCCCGCAAGGGCATGCCCAACGAGAACTTCGCCCGCGAGGTCATGGAGCTCTTCACCCTTGGCGAAGGCCACTACTCGGAAGACGACATCCGCGAAGCCGCGCGCGCCTTCACCGGCTACCAACTGGACCGCTTCAGCGGCAAGGTCGAACACGTCAAGCGGCAATGGGACGAAGGACTCAAGACCCTCTTCGGAATAACCGGAAATTTCGACGGCCACGCCGTGGTGGACCTGATCTTTGATCAACCTCAGGCACCGCGATTCATCGCGAGCAAAATCTGGGAATTCTTTGCCTATGAAAACCCATCCGACCGGGCCGTCAACGCCCTCGCCGCCATCCTGCGACAGGCAGATTTCAAAATCGAGCCGCTGCTGCGCGAGATCTTCCTATCCCGCGAATTTTACAGCGAGGCGGCGATGCGCAGCCAGATCAAGTCCCCCGTCCAGTTCATCGTCCAACTCCTCAAGCAACTCGAGGTCGGCGATCCTCCCACCGGTTTTCCGATCCTGGCACAACAGCAGCTCGGCCAGATCCTGTTCATGCCGCCCAACGTCGCCGGCTGGGACTGGGGTCAGGCATGGATCAATACCAATACACTGCTCACCCGCTACAATCTCGCCGGAACCCTCACCAAAGGCAGTGCCTCCGCAATCAACGGGATGGCAGGCGGCCAAGACGCTTCCATGCGAGGCGGCCGGCTCGCCAACAGGGC
Organism: Luteolibacter sp.; assembly: GCA_049430545.1. Classification (GTDB taxonomy): domain Bacteria; phylum Verrucomicrobiota; class Verrucomicrobiia; order Verrucomicrobiales; family Akkermansiaceae; genus Luteolibacter. The sequence goes on along the minus strand of JBMTCD010000104.1, from coordinate 6,494 downwards.
GTGGCAAGGACCGGACTACGAGAAAATCGCGCCGCGCCCGCTGCGCGAGACGCCCGACCAACTCGTGGACGATCTGATCTTCCGCTTCTTCCAAGGCCCCGTCCCGGAAAAAGCGCGCGCGTCGTTTGTCGAATACGCCGAAGCCAAGAAAGGTGTCGTCTTCACCAACAACGAGGTCGCCGAACTCTGCCACCTCATGCTCAGCACGCCCTATTACCAACTCTGCTAGAGCAGGGGCGTGCGCCTGATGGCAATAATCAATCTTCAATATCCAATCATGAAAACCCGACGTGAATTCCTGCGTTCCACCCTGCTGGGTGCCTCCGCCACCTGGACCGTGCCGCTTTTCGTCGAGCGCACTTTCGGCCAGCTGCATCACGCCACCAAGGATCTCGCCATCCAGCCGGTCACCGGCAAGGACGACACCATCCTCGTCGTTCTTCAGCTCGCGGGCGGCAATGACGGCCTGAACACGCTCGTGCCCTACGCCGACGACCTTTACCACAAGGCGCGCCCGCGCTTGGCCAAGGCCGGTAAGGACCTTATCACCCTCGACGACCACTTCGGCCTCAACTCCGCGATGCCCTTCCTCGGCTCGCTGTTCAAGGAAGGCCAGCTCGGCATCGTGCAGGGCGTGGGATACCCGAACCCCAACCGCTCGCACTTCGTCTCCACCTCGATTTGGGAAACCGCCGATCCCGCCAACCGCGCGAACACCGGCTGGCTCGGTCGCTACTTCGACAATTCCTGCCCGGGAGCGGACCCCACGGTCGGCATCAGCTTCAACAAGAGCCAGCCCGAGGCTTTTCGCGCCCACAAAAACCCCGGTGTGTGCCTCAATACCCCGGAACTCTACCGCTGGATCCACGGCGGCGGCGAAAAGGCCCAGGCCGAACAGTTCTTTGCCGATCTCAACCAACCGCATCAGGAAGACGATGAAGGCCCGGTCGATGGAGCATCCATCGACCTGCCGGCGGGCGGAAAACCCGGCGGCATAGCCGGCGAAAGCAACCTCGCCTTCCTTGAACGCGTCGCGCTCGACGCCCGGGTTTCCTCAAAATCCATTCTCGAAATAGCCGCCCGCCACAAAACCGACGTCAACTACGACGGCACCCCGCTGGCCCGCAACCTCAATCTGGTCTCGCGCATGATCGCCGGCGGGATGCCCACCCGCGTCTATTACGTCAGCCACGGCGGCTTCGATACCCACAACCAACAGGTCAACTCGCACGACCGCCTGCTCGGCCAGCTCGACAGCGCCCTCAAATCATTCTTCACCGACCTCAAGAAACAGGGCAACGACCGCCGTGTGGTGCTGATGACCTTTTCCGAGTTCGGCCGCCGAGTCGCGGAAAACGCCAGCGCCGGCACCGATCACGGCAAGGCTTCCTGCCTGTTCGTCGCCGGCCCTGCGGTGAAGGGCGGCCTCCATGGCAAACATCCCAGCCTGTCGGATCTCTCCGAGGGCGACCTCGCCCATACCATCGATTTCCGCAGCGTCTATGGCAGCCTGCTCGGCGATTGGTTGCGCGCCCCTGACACCCGCCCGATCGTCGGCGGCGCGTTTCCGAAAATCGGACTCATCGCCAAGGCCTGAGCTCCGGTGATGGATTTTCCGTTTTACCGCGCGCCAAGGCGCGGCATCTTCCGGCATGACAGAAACACGACGGGTGGCGATTGTGGGGGTGAAGGGATTCATCGGCCATGGATTGCCGCAGTTGCTGGCGGCACGCGGTTTGGCCGTCACCGGCATGAGCCGCTCCGGCAACGGCGATCTGCCGGGTGTGGAGCGCTGGCAAAAACCGGACTCGCCCGACCTCGCCGGCCATCATGCCGTGATCAATCTCGCCGGCGAGCGCATCGACCGCCGATGGACCGACGAAAACCGACGCCACTTTCACGAAAGCCGCATCGGGGTGACACGGCGCATCGTGGAAGCCATCCGCGCGCTGCCTGAGAACGACCGGCCGCGCGTCCTCGTCAACGCCTCGGCCGTCGGCATCTATGGCGACCGCGGCGACGAGGTCCTAACAGAAGCTTCCAAGCCCGGCAGCGGCTACCTCGCGGAGCTGTGTGCGGAATGGGAACAAGCCGCCATGGAAGCCCGCGGACTCGGACTGCGGGTCGTTTGTCCACGGATCGGCGTGGTGCTTGGCCGCGGCGGACCCGCATTCGCAAAACTCGCCACCATTTTCAAAACCGGCCTCGGCGGCAGGCTGGGCGATGGCCGCCAGTGGATGCCATGGGTCCACCTCGACGACCTGCGCGCCGCATTGGTCCACGCGGTGGTTTCCGAGTCCCTGCAAGGCCCCGTCAACTGCACCGCCCCCGCGCCCGAGCGCAACGCCGACTTCACCCGCAAGCTGGCCGAGGCGCTTCACCGCCCCGCCATCCTGCCTGTGCCGGGCTTTGCCCTGAAACTCGCGCTCGGCGGCTTCGGCGGTGCCTTGTTGGAAGGCCAGCGCGCCGTCCCCGCCGCCTTGGAAACCGATGGCTTCCACTTCCGCTATCCCACGCTCGAGGCCGCGCTGGAGGAATTACTGGACTGAGTGCCGCACCCATGCGGTGGCGAAAAAAAACAAGGCCGCCACTCACAACTTAGGCACTACAAATCAAAATCCGGAAATGGCTTTGTTAGTTATCTACGACTTATAAAGAAAAGGGCAGTTGAAAATCGTGCAAAACCGGAGAACCCCCGGTTTTCTAACAGATTTCAAGAAGCTTGGGCTAGATCGAGATTCGCATCCGTTTGGCTGCCTGATTGGGCATGTTTCAGTTCGCCTCGGCTTGATCCCCCCATTCGAATGATTCCAAAACGACCCACTCGCAATACTTCGCACCCTGAGACTCACCCTTGATAATGCCGGTTTTGACGAAAATACCAAAGGCTCCACTGGCATGCTGGGCGACCAATACAACCGCTGGCGGCACAAGGGCGATGCTTCATGAGAGCTTGGAGGGAAGCAGCTGCTTCACAAGCAGGAGTGCCCGGCATCCTCACATGGCCGCGTCAACCAAAGAAAGAATGCGGTTTGCATTGCCCAGCGGAGGGACTGCAATAGGGCCAACAGCCGAAACCATCCCGGATCGGCCCGGCCGGACGCATTGCGCCTATTTGCGGCTGCTGTCCAGCGCCGCCTTGCTCAGGCCGTCGAACCATGTCTGATAGTCCTCCTCCGGAACCACCTCCATGCGGCCGATCATGTTGCCATGGCCCTCGCCGCACAATTGGCCGCAGACGACGAAGGTTTCCAATTCCTTGGTGGGCGTGAACCACATTGGAATCTCGCGGCCCGGAATCGCGTCCTGCTGAATGCGCATGGGAACGATATGATAGTTGTGGATCACATCGGTGGACGTGATATTAAGAACCGCGGGACGGTTGACAGGGAGGCGAAGGATCGGGTTGACGAAGTCGTCGAGGGCGTTGGGATCGCCCCTGTCAAGACCGATATCACCGACCGAGCTGATCAGATCGCCGCTGGTGCGACCGAATTTGCCGTCGGCACCGGCATAATGGTAAGTCCAGCCGAACTGCCAACCGACCACGCGCACGCGCTCCGGATCGAGTTTCTGGACTTCTTTCCAATGGTCCACCCGCTCGGCCCAGAGCGGGAAGGCGAAGCCAAGCAGCAGAACCGCCTCGACGATGATGACACCCACCTCAAGGTGGCTCGACAAGTGGCTCTTCACCCCGGCGTAGGAAGCCTTGGGCTGGCGGCGGTGCCAGAAGCGGAAAATGCAGTAGAAAAAGAAAATCGTCCACCCGATGAACAAGGCGATCATGAACCAATGGACCACATCGAGCATGTGATCGACCTGCTGGCCGTGCAGGGAGTAGTTTTCCGGAATGCCGAGAAATTTGCTGGGGCTCATGGAGATGAAATTATGAACATTGAATTCGAAATCCGAAACGATCGGGTCACTGGGAGTCGCCCGGAGGGCAATCGTCGGCGTAGGCGGGATCGAAGTGTTCCTTCTCGCGGCGGGCGATGCGGAACATGAAACAAGCGATGCCACCGAGCATCGCGAGGATCACCACCAGCAGGAAGAAGATCGACCAACCGGCGGCATCTCCGCCGCCTTCGATCATGGTGACACGGCAGGTGGAACAGGCGAATGGAATGAGTGCGTGCATGGCAGGCTGGCTTGTGTGTTCGGTTTACAGGTGGATGCGGCGGGCCTTACGGAGGAAATAAACGCCGTAAAGCGGCATGAGCAGGACCCCGACGATACCGGTGACCCCCATCGCCGTGGCGAGTGAGTTTTTCTCCGGCGCGAGCAGAAAGCCCCACAGGATCAGAAAGGCGAAGAGCAACAGGCTCACCGTCACGAATACGATATGGAATCCCTTGAGAGTCATGGCGGTTTCAATCAACCATCGGTTGACGCATTTTCAACTGCGGGCGCGGCATTGGCGGCTCCACCGTCGTAGAAATACGGATCCTTGATGGGATCCCACTTGGCCAGGCCGGTGAGCGCGAAGAGACCAATGACGAAAACAATGCCGGAACCGAAGATCCAGTACACCGCCTTCCTCTCATGGTTGAGGTGCATGAACACGGCCGCCACCAGCGTGGCTTTGAAGGACGCGATGGCCAGGCCGATGATCGCATCCACCCAGTCGAAGCCATGGATTCCGAAATCCAGGAATTCGAAACTCGCCACCGCCACGGTAATGACGGTGAAAACGAACAAGATCGCGCCGATCAGCATGTAGGTGCGGATCGATTTTTTCACTGCTTCGGCTGTGTCGGCCATGGGGATTGGATATTGTGATGAGTGGATATTGGTGATTGAAGCCGTCGGCGTGGCTCACATCAGATAGAAGATCGGGAAGACGAAGATCCAGACAAGGTCCACGAAGTGCCAGAAAAGCCCGCCGATTTCGACGCGGTTGGCGAGCCATTCGGGATTGCTCTCGAACATGCGGCGTCCGAAGAACAGGTAATAGGCGAGGACCAGCGCACCGCCGATCACGTGCAGGCCGTGCAGGCCGGTGATGGTGAAATACAGCGCGTAATAGGTGTTCCACGCCGGCGTGAACTTGGACGCGAACGCCACTTGGCCGCGCGGCAGCGCGAAGTGCTCGGGAAAGGTGTCCGCTTCCTCGCGGCCCGTGTAATCCGGCCCCATGAACTCCTCCTTGATACGGATCTGGCCCTTGCCGCGATCCACGCCGTCGGACATGGCCACGAAGTCCTTCCAATCGATGCGGTAGCGCTCTTTGGCGGTGGGTTCGCGCTTGGGCAACTTGGTCTTTTCGTCGATGCCGTAGTCATCGATCAACCGTTTTTCCAACTTGGCGACCTGTTCCTTGTTCCACTCCCATGCCTTGCGGGCGAAATCGTGGTTCTGGACCAACCAGGAGTTCTCCACTGCGGCGATCGGATCCTGGCCCTTCTCCACCGCCTTCATCGCGAGGTGGCGGAAGTCGATGGCATCCACATAGTGGAAGACCATCGGACTGGCGAGCAGCTTGCCATCTATGACCGTGTCGTCACGCAGGCGTGACTGGGTATCGGCCTCGCGCACGTCGCGCGGCTTGAACTCGAACCGAACGGCCGGCTCGACGACGAACGAAACCGTCGGAATCTCGGTCAGCAGCTGGTCCTTGATCGCCTCCACATCGACGTTCACATCGGAAGAGATCTGCCAATCGCGTTTGCCGGGGTTGGCGTTTTTCGCCTCCTTCCAAGCATCGCGGAGCGAATCGGTGCGCAGGTCCGCATTGTGGGCGCGGGCCTTGAGATGCGCCTTGCGGATGCGGGCGAGCAGGTCAAGTGAGAGTTCCTCGCCGGCCTTGGCGAGGATTTCGGCGGGTTTGCCTTCCTCAGTCACTGCGGCGATATCGCTGGCGAGTTTGATGCCGGCATTCTTGTCGCGGTGCTCGAGCTGGCTGAGCAGTTCCTCGACCCAGGGTTTGTGATATCTCACCGTGCTGAAGGCCAGGCCGGCGGTTTCGATCCGGATCATGTTCTCCTCGACCTTGTTGCCGTGGTGGTCGAGCACGTATTGGTCACCTTCTTTTTCGTAGCCGAGGTGGCCTTCGACAATGGTGTAGTCGTCGAGCCGGACCGCCTGGTGATGGAACTTCACGTTGTATTCGATGGCCTTGAAGACCATGAACAGGGCGGCGCAGAACAGCGTGATGCCCATATAGATCCGGAAATGGTTCCAATTCCGCATTTTGAGCGAAGCCCAGGCGAAGACCACAGTAATGGACGAACCGATCAGCACGAAGGTGTTGATGAGGCCCGGCAGCACCGGCAGAGTGCGCTCGGGCCACGGGTAGTCGGCCCCGAGGCGCAGGAAGACGTAGGCCGAGAAAAACCCGCCGAAGAGCATGACTTCCGAGGCCAGGAACAGCCAGATGGCGATCTTCGAGTTGAAGAGCCCGGTATCCTTGCGGGGTGTGACGACGTAGGGGATTTCCATTGCGGGTGAGAATCAAGTGATCGGTTGTCGGTTACAGGATGCGGACGTTTCAGTGG
>JBMTCD010000103.1:0-12216 GCA_049430545.1 Luteolibacter sp. | reverse complement strand
TCGGCCGCGGCCGCACCTTCGTGCGGCGCAGCCTGTTTTTCGGCAGCGTGCTCGTTGTCGATGTGGCCGCCACCCTCTGGTTGGCGGATCTCTTTTGGCGGATGGGTTTCCAGAAGGCGCATTACCCGCTGCTGGCGGTTTTCATCGTGCTCAACGGGCTGCTTGTCCTCGGTTCGTTCCATGCGTTGTTCGGCGCGCTCAGCATGCTGCTCGCCGGCCGCAGGCTGGCGGTGCGCATCACCCGTCTGGCCGATGGCAAGGCCGGGCCGCTCAAGAAACGCCACGCCGTGGTGATGCCGGTTTACAACGAGGACAGCGTGAAGGTCTGCGCCCGCATCGAGGCGATCCACCGTTCCATCGAAGCCACCGGGCATCACGAATCCTTCGATTTCTTCATTCTCAGCGACACCCGGGACCCCGACCTGTGGGTGATGGAGGAGGTCGCGTGGACCAACCTTTGCCGGCACCTCGGCGGCTTCGGCCGCATCTACTACCGGCGTCGTAAAACGAACGAGAACCGCAAGGCGGGCAACATCGGCGACTTTGTCCGCACCTGGGGCGGCGACTACGAGGCGATGCTCGTGCTCGATGCCGACAGCCTGATGGACGGCGCGGACATCGTGAAAATGGCGCGCGTGATGGAAGATTGTCCGCGGCTCGGCATCATCCAGACGCCGCCCAAGCTGATCCGCGGCTCGTCGGTCTTCACCCGCCTGCAACAGTTCGCGATGCGGCTCTACGGCCCGCTGTTCATCCGCGGTCTCAACTACTGGCAGCTCGGCGGCGGCAGCTACTGGGGACACAACGCGCTGATCCGCCTCAAGCCGTTCTCCGAATTCTGTGAACTGCCCGCGTTGCCCGGCCGCGAGCCGTTCGGCGGACGCATCCTCAGCCACGATTTCGTCGAGGCCGCGCTGATGGTCGCCGAGGGCTGGGAAGTGTGGCTCGCCTGGGACATCGAGGGCACCTACGAGGAGGCTCCGCCCACACTGGTGGATCACCTCGTTCGCGACCGCCGCTGGATGCAGGGCAACCTCCAGCACCTGTGGCTCATCTTCGCGCGCAAGCTGCCGTTTCCCACGCGCATGCACCTGTTCATGGGCATCATGGCATATCTCGGCAGCCCGCTGTGGTTCCTGTTCCTGCTGTTGGGCACCTGGATCGCTTGGGACCGTTTTTCCAGCAGCCTCAGCCGGCTGCCGTTCGAGAGTTATGTGGACCGCTGGTTTGGCATCAATGGCGTCCAGCAGAGCCTGATCCTCACCGGTTTCATTTTCCTGCTGCTGTTCCTGCCAAAAATCCTCGCCGTGGCGCGCGCGATCGTCGTGCCATCGGTGCGCCGTTCGTTCGGCGGCGCGGCCCGTGTTCTAACAGGATCGCTGTTGGAAACGCTGGTCTCGATGCTGCTCGCCCCTTGCATCATGGCCGCGCACAGCGTCATGGTGTTCGGCATCGTGATGGGCCGCAGTGTCGGCTGGGGCAACCAGAACCGTGAGGCCGACGGCACGTCGTGGCCGGACGCGATGCGCATTCATGCCTTCCCCACCCTGCTCGGTGCGGGATGGACCGCGCTGGCGGTTCACGTCAGTCCGGTGTTTGCCGCATGGATGTCGCCGATTCTTGCCGGCCTGTTGCTTTCCGCGCCGGTTTCGGTCTGGACGAGTCGCGCGCGTCACGGCAAGGCGCTCGCCCGACACGGCATCCTGTGCACGCCGGAGGAACTGGACCCGCCGGACGTCCTGCAACTCGCCGACAAGGCGAACGCGGCGGTCGATCCGGCGCTCAACGCTTCGTCGCCCGCTCGCCGGGGCATCGTTGCCGCGATTGTCGATCCCTACGTGAACAGCGTGCACGTCTCGTTGCTGGAACCCTCGGAATGGTCGCCGGCCGAGGAGGCGTTGGCCGAACGCTGCCTTGCGCTCGGACCCGCAGGCATTTCGAAAAACGAGCTGTCCGAACTGCTCTACCTCGCCCCGGCGATGCTCATGATGCATCGCGCGGTCTGGTTGCGCCCGGCCGAGGGCATCCATCCGGTCTGGACCCAGGCGGTGGATAGCTACCGCCGCCGCCTCGATCAGAGCAACGATGCCGAAAATTGAGCGATTCGGAAGCGCATCCAGCTACAATCTCCGCCACTGGTTGCCGTCGCGGGCGAGCAGTTCGTCGGCTTCCGGCGGCCCCCATGAGCCAGCGGTGTATCCGGCCATCGGTGGCGGGCTTTCCGCATCATGCCAGGCGCGCTCGATGTGGTCGATGAAGCGCCACGCCTCCTCGACCTCGTCGCGGCGGGCGAAAAGCGTGGCATCGCCGGAGATGGCGTCCAGCAGGAGCCGCTCGTAGGCCTCCGGCGAGGACCTGCCGAAGCTGGTGGCGTATTGAAAGTCCATTTTCACCGGTTCGAGCCGCAGGCTGTTGCCGGGGATTTTGGAAACCATGCGCAGCGAGATGCCTTCATCCGGCTGGATGCGGATGACCAGCACGTTGCCGCCGGGAATGCCATTGCAGGGCGTGTTGAACAGCACGCAGGGCGCGTCCTTGAAATGGATGGAAATCTCGGTGGACTTCTTCGGCAGCCGTTTGCCCATGCGGATATAGAACGGCACGCCGCTCCAGCGCCAGGTGTCGATGAGCAATCTGACAGCCACATAGGCCTCCGTTGTCGAGCGCGGGTTCACCCGGTCCTCGTCGCGGTATCCGGGCACCGGATTGCCATCGACGTGGCCGGCGGTGTATTGGGCGCGCACGACGTTGGCGGCGACTTTTTCCGGCGTGTCCCACTGGCGCAACGAGCGAATGACCTTCACCTTCTCGTCGCGAACCCCATCCGCGGAAAGATCGGTGGGCGGTTCCATGGCGACAAGCGAGAGCAGCTGCAGCAGGTGGTTCTGCACCATGTCGCGCAGCGCGCCGGCTCCGTCGTAGTATGCGCCACGGCCGCCTTCCATGCCGAGGTTCTCGGCGCAGGTGATCTGGATGTGGTCGATGTGTTTGCTGTTCCACAGCGGCTCGAAGATCGCGTTGGCGAAACGCAGCACCATCAGGTTCTGCGCGGTCTCCTTGCCGAGGTAATGATCGATGCGGAAAGTATCCCTTTCCTCGAAGGTGGCGTTGACCACTTCATTCAAATGCCTCGCGGTGGCAAGGTCGGTGCCGAAAGGTTTTTCCACGATCACGCGGGACCAACAGCCGTCGGGCGACCGATTCAGACCGGCCTCCTTCAAATGCATCAATATGTCATCGAAGCATTCCGGCGCGGAGGCGATATAGAACAGCCGGTTGCCCTTGCCGCCGCGCGCGGCGTCGATGGCATCGAGCTTTTGCGCGAGCGAGCGGTAGCCATCGGCGTCGGTGAATTCGGATTGATGATAGCTGATGGTTTCCGCGAACGGCTTCCAGACCTCGTGGTCGAGACCGGTGCGCGAGACCTTGCGCGCGATCCCGGCAAGGCCGCCGCGGAATTCCTCGTCGGATTTTTCCCGCCGCGCGAAGCCGATGATGTTCACGCCGGTCGGCAGCTCGCCGTCCACCGCGAGATTGTAGAGCGCGGGCACGAGCTTGCGGTGCGTGAGGTCGCCGGTGGCGCCGAAAATCACCACGCTGCAAGGCTCCGCCGGGGAGCGGGACAGAAGGTCTTCACGGAAGGGGTTGGTCATGACTGATGAAGAGTTATGGCTTCCACAATGTGGCAAGCCGGGCACTGCGGATCTTCCGATCTTTGGTTGCCAATGGAAGCTTGAGGGAAAGCGCGGTGGCGACAATCAGACGGTCCGCGGGATCGCGGTGGAAGCCGGCGGGCAGGCGGTTCATCTCCGCGACGATTGCAGGAGTGATGGGCTGGACCCTGACGGTCGCAGGAGAAGCGGCGATCCGCAGCCAGTCCTCGACCGACCCTTCGATTCTGATCCTGCCCAGATCCACAAGCGTGGCGAATTCCCACAGACTGATGTCGCTGATCACGGGCCTGGCGTCGGACGGCAGTGAATCAAGCGCCTCTTTTTCCGCACGGCTCAAGCCGGAGTCGCCAAGTATCCACCAAACCCATACATGGGTGTCCAGAAGAGGCGGAGTATTCATTTCAGAGCTTCGATTTCGGTTTCACTGATCGCCGGAGCGAAGGGGTCGACCGTGTAGGACCCGGTTCCCCGCAGTGCCAGCCAGGGTTTGGATTCCTTCTCAGCGGTCACCCGCGCGACCGGCTTGCCGCGTTTGGAAATCACCAACTCCTCGCCGGTGCGTTGCACCTCATCGAGCAAATGAAGGCACTTGGCCTTGAATTCCGTCGCGCTGATCGTTTTCACATGACCAGTCTAGGTGACCAGTTGATGCTTGCAAGCGGTTATTGCACATCTCTTTGAAAACGACGCGCTCACGCCTTGAATGTAGCGGAGGTCTGGGTAGTGTGCTTTTCCCGCGCATCGGGTGGGAGTTGCTGAGGAGGCGGGACATCCCGAACAAACCCTTACCTTGCCAGGCAGGGGATCTCCATTTAGTATCTTTACATGCCCGAGAAACTGAAATCTGGAAACCGTTTTGAGAACAACCCGCTGGCTCAAGCAATTTTGCGTGAAGGCTTGTTGATTCAGGACCGATTCTCTGCGGAACCCATTTACGCCAAAACCGGCAAAGGATACCTCAAAAGCGTGGGCGTCGAAGAAATCGCCCGGATCAAGGAACAAGCAAAAAAACGAAAACCATGAATTCAAGGGCTTGGCTGGCGGAAGTGCCATGGGAATTGGTCGTTTGGCAAAACGAGCAGCTCTGCAAATCCAAAAACGCACATCACGGTCCGACTTCTGACGGACATGGCGATTGCAAAACGCTGTGGGAGAAATCGAGAATGGAGACGATGAGTCTGGATGAAATGGTGGACCTCTGCCGCAGATGTCATCGTCTCGCGCCATTCACCAACTACAACGGCAACACGTTTTCCGCCATCGCGCGGGCATTGATTGAATCGTTGGAGATTCCCCAAGATACCGCAGCGCTTGCCCGCAGCCTGGCCGGACACATCGTGGCCGGAGTGGCCAGTGATGAGGAGGTCAAGGCGTTCCGCGAGTTCTGCGAGAGTCTTGGATAAAGGCTTCTTGCGGGCGGGTCGTCCGCCCCCCCTACCACGGCATCGGAAACTCGCGGTTGAAGGCGTGGACCTTGCCGCGCAGGGCATGGAGTTTTGCCTCGTTGGTGTGGTCGGAGAGCGCCTCGTGGATGAAGTCGGCCACTTGTTCGACATCCTTCTCGATCATCCCGCGGGTGGTGACGGCGGGGGTGCCGATGCGGATGCCGGAAGGCTTCATCGGGCTGCCGCTATCGAAGGGGATGCCGTTCTTGTTGACGGTGATGCCGGCTTCGTCGAGGGCGTGCGAGGCTTCGGCGCCGTTGAGGCCCTTCGGCCGGAGATCGACGAGCATCAAGTGGTTGTCGGTGCCGCCGGAGACGATGCGGTAGCCGTGCCGGGCGAGGCGCGCGGCCATCGCCTGCGCGTTCCTGACCACTTGTGCGGAGTATGCCTTGAACTCCGGCTTCAGCGCCTCGCCGAAGCAGACGGCCTTGGCGGCGATGACGTGCATGAGCGGACCGCCCTGGATACCTGGAAAAACCTGCGAGTCGATTTTTTTGGCGAACTCCTCCTTGCACAGGATGATGCCACCGCGCGGGCCGCGCAGCGACTTGTGGGTGGTGGAGGTGACGAAGTCGGCATGCGGGATGGGGCTCGGGTGAACTCCGGCGGCGACCAGTCCGGCGATGTGCGCCATGTCCACGAAAAGATAGGCGCCGACCTCGCGGGCAAGCTTGCCCATGCGCTCGAAATCGATGACCCGCGGGTAGGCGGAAGCTCCCACGGTGATCAGCGCGGGCTGGAGTTTGCGGGCGGTTTTTTCCAACTCTTCATAATGGATGCGCTCGTCTTCCGGCGAGACGCCGTAGTGGGTGACCTCGTAGAAGCGGCCGGAAAAATTCGCCTTGTGGCCGTGGGTGAGGTGGCCGCCGTGGGCGAGGTCCATGGTGAAGATCTTGTCGCCGGGCTTGAGCACGGAGAAATAGACTGCGGTGTTCGCCTGCGAACCCGAGTGCGGTTGGACGTTGGCGTGCTCGGCCCCGAAGAGTTCCTTCGCGCGGTCGATGGCGAGTTGCTCGACCACGTCCACGTTTTCGCAACCGCCATACCAGCGGCGGCCGGGATAGCCTTCGGCGTATTTGTTGGTGAGCACGGAGCCCTGCGCCTCCATCACGGCGGGCGAGGTGAAGTTTTCGGAGGCGATCAGTTCGATGTTGTTGCGCTGGCGGTGTTCCTCGGCGGTGACGGCGTCATAAATTGCGGGATCCACCTGCTGCAGGCGGCTGCCGGAGGCCTTGCAGATGCGCGCCTCGTGGCGACCGCCTTGGAAGGACGTGATGAGAAAAGTATCGACCATACGACAGGCGGTTTCGGCGTCGGTGTATTTGCCGCTCAGACACAGGACATTCGCGTCGTTGTGGCTGCGGGTGATGGCGGCCTCTTCCACCGAGCGCACGCTGGCGGCACGGACATGGCGGTGGCGGTTGGCGGCGATGCTCATCCCCACGCCCGAGGTGCAGGCGAGAATGCCGAAGTCGTAGGTGCCATCGGCCACATTGCGCGCGACGAGATTGGCGTAGTCGGAATAATCGACCGAGCCGTTGTCGTGGGTGCCGAAATCGTGAACTTCGTGGCCGAGCGCCTTGAGGTGGGCGACAACGGCGTTTTTGAGATCGAACGCGCCGTGATCGGCGCCGACGGCAATGCGGAAGATGGGATGGCTCATGGGCGCGGGATTCAAAACCGGGAAATCGGGATTGGAAACCGGAAATTTCCCGATCGCCTCGATCACCGTTCCAAGCGGGCATCCAGCTCCTTGCGGAGGCCTTCGACGAGGTCCGGCCGGGCCCCGGCGATGTTGCGGGTTTCGCCATCCTCACTGCCGTGATCGTAAAGTTCCGTGTGGCCGTCGCTGTGGACAATGAGCCGGTGGCGCTCGCCACGGATCGTGCGGGCCTTGTTGAAATAGGCGACTGCCGGACGGCCCGGCGCGGCGGGATTCTCCAACATCGGCACCAGGCTTGCGCCATCGGTGAAGTCCGGCAAGGGAACCTCGGCCAACTCGCAGAGCGTGGGGAAAATGCCCAGGGTTTCCACCACCGCCGGGGTGGCGACTCCCGGATGCTGGATCTCCGGATGGCGGATGATGAGCGGCGCGTGAAGCGATTCGTCGAACAATGTGTGCTTGCCCCACACGGCGTGCTCGCCGAGATGCCAGCCGTGATCGCCCCAGAGGACGACGATCGTGTTGTCCGCCGCGGCGCTGCCGGCGAGTTGTTTCATCAGGCGTCCGACCTGGGCATCGGCATAACTGACGCATGCGGCGTAGTGCTTGCGGACGAGCGTGGCGAATTCCGAATCCGTGTTCGGATCGCGGTCCCAGCCATGATAGCGCCGGAATTCGCCGGAGTTATGCCATGTCGTCCTGCCCCCGGGTTTCGCGGGATGCGGGATGGGGGGAAACTCCGCCCGCTCGTATGGCCGGAAATAACTCGCGGGCGCGCCGAACGGCAGGTGCGGACGCAGAATGCCAACCGCAAGGAAAAACGGCCGGTCTTCATCGCCGGCAAGTTGCTTCATTTGCCGCAGCGCCTCGTCGATCATTAGGCCGTCGGGATAGATCGAATCCGGTCCGTCAACTGACTGGAACACATCCATTTTCCCTTCGCGGATTTCGCCATTGGCGAGCCCGTGCATCCAGCCGCGCGGGTGCCGCCAAGGACCGGCGGGAAGCAGATGGCGGTCCCAGGCACCGGGCATTTCCAGGATATCCTCGTCATTCCAATCCGGCCCTCCACGGCCACCGGGATGGTGCGACACCTTGCCGACCGAAACCGTGGTGTAGCCGTGCCGGCGGAACCACTCGGGCATCGAGGGCGGCACGGCTTCGGGCGCGGCCTGCATGCGCATGGCCCGCTTGAAAAGCGCGTCATTGCCCGCTGCCCCGTAGCGCCCTGTTAGAAGCGTGTAGCGCGAGGCCCCGCAGGTGGGCGCTTGGACGTAGTGATGCCGGAACAGGCGCCCCTCCCGCGCGAGCCGGTCGATGTTCGGCGATTGGATATGGGACTGGCCGTAGCAGCCGAGTTCCGGCCGCAGGTCGTCCACGCAGATGAGCAGCACGTTGGGCCGGGCCTCGGCGCAGACGAAGGCCGTGAGGATCACCGGCAGCGCGGCAAGGAGAGGCAGGATTTTCATGATTGGCGGGGTGCCCCGGGCGGTTCAGCGATTCGCCGCGGCGATTTCCTCCGGGTGGGTCAGAAACGCGCCGGCCGGCAGCGCGTCACCCGATGGCAAATTCAGCGCACCTCGACCTTGTAGTCGCCCAGCGCCCATTGGATTCCGGCGAGGTAGTGGCGCACGATCTTCGGATGCCAATACATCTCGTCGTTGTGGCCGATCGAGCAGTAGAATACGCGGCCTTTTTCCCAGTGGCGCGCCCATGCGACGCCGAAGTCGCCATCGGTGCGCTTGATGCCCTTGAGCGTCATGTCGGTCTTCTCGGTGTCGAGGCGCAGCAGCATGTGCACCGCAGACGAATCGTAGGGATCCTTGAGCTGGTAGATCTCCTCCTTGAACTCGACATTGCGGCCGTCGAACATGGCGACCAGCGGGTGTTTCTCCTCGCCGGGCTGCACCTTGATGCTCACGTGGGTGTTGGCGTTCCACGGATGGCCGTCGAAGTAGCCGTTGATCATCTTGCCGTATTCCGGCCATTCGTAGCAGGTGTCGGTGGCGGCATGAATGCCGATGAATCCGCCGCCGTTCTTGATGAAGCGCATCAGGTTGTCCTTGAGCCGTCCCTCGCGGGCCTTGGCGGCGTCCTTTTCCTCCGCGGACAGGTTCTTCATCTGCTGCGGATGCGGCAGGAAGACATTCTGGGTGGTGCTGAGAAAACAGACGGCGTCGAAGGTGGCAAGCCGGTCGGCCTCGAAATTGTCCAAGTCGTCGCTGATGACCGCCTCGAAGGCCCCGGTGCTCTTGCCCATCTCGGTGAGCAGCATCTTGCCGGTGGCGATCGATTTGTGGCGGAAGCCGTTGGTCTTGGAGAACACCAGCAGACGCTGCGGTTTCTCCGGCTTGGCGTAGGCCTCCTTAGGCAGGGCCTCGGCGATCTTTTCCGCCGCACCGGCCGGTGCCTGCTCGGTGGAGGGATTGTTCGCCACCACGAAAATGGCGGCGGAAACGACGAGGAAACTCGGTATCAGGGCTTTCATGGTTCGGATGGACGGAGTTCTATGCCTTTCCTGCCGTGGATTGCAACCTCCGATCCCGCGGAAAAAGACTGCGTGGCTGGAAGCAAAAGCCGACAATTCCATTGTCATGCGGTTTCCCCCCTGTTATACGGACGCAAAGCCACCTGAACTTCCGCACATGATTTTCTCCCGCATCGCTGCCACAGGCCGGCTTGCCACCCTGGCCATGCTGCTTGGTGCGCCTGCCGCCGCATCCGCCGCGGGCTGGCAAATCGCGAAACACGAAGGTCGCGAGTATGTCCCGGTGGACAGCCTGAAACAATTCTACAACTTCACCAATCTCAGCCGCTCCGGCAAATCGATCGTGCTCGAAAACCCGAAGGTCGAAATCCGCATGACGTCCGGCGGCCACGAGTGCCTGATGAATGGCGTGAAATTCGTCTTCACCCACAGCGTCATCGACATCGGCGGCAAGCCGCACGTCTCCCGCATGGATCTCGCCAAGCTGATCGATCCGGTATTGCGGCCGAACTACATCAGGAACGCCGGCGATTTCCGCACCGTGATTCTCGACCCCGGCCACGGCGGCCACGACCCCGGTGCGACCAATCCCCTCGGCACCGAGGCCAACTACAACCTCCGCCTCGCCAAGCGCATCAAGCCGCTGCTCGAAGCCCGCGGCTTCCGCGTGGTGATGACACGCGAGAGCGACCGCTTCCTCTCGCTGCAGGACCGCGTGAACCTCGCCAACGCCGTGCGCGAGAACACCATTTTCATCAGCATCCACTTCAATGCCGGCGGCTCGCACGCACGCGGCATCGAGACCTTCACGCTCTCGCCGCCCGGCGTCTCGCATTACGGCCGCGACTGGGTGGCCTCGGACAACATGGCACGGGCCGGCAACCACCACGATTCCGCCAATATCGCGCTGGCCACCTCGGTCCACGGCTCGATGCTGCGCCGGCTGGGCAAGAATACCTTCGACCGCGGCATCAAGCGTGCCCGCTTCACGGTGCTCTCCGGTGTGCGCCATCCGGCCATCCTGTTCGAAGGCGGATTCATGAGTCACCCGCGCGAATCCCGGCTCATCGCCAACGACGCCTACCAGAACGCACTCGCCAATGGCATGGTGGACGCCATTGCGAAATACCGCTTCGCCGTGGGGACCAAGCCCGCGCCCTCACGGCGCTGAGCGGCCGGCCCCCTCAGACAGGGCCGACGCATCTTGAAATCCGGAATGATTTCACCGCCAAGACGCAGAGCGCCAAGGAATTACAACTCTTTGATGATCCGTGTGAATCCGTGTCCATCCGTGGTTCCAATTCTTTTGCCAAGCTTGCCGAGGAACTTGCGCCGAAATGATGGCTGGAACATCCTGTCTCCACTCTTCCTGCGCAAGTTGCTCTTTCATCACACCGCAGCGCAGCGCGGGTTCTGGTGCTGGAAATGAAGACCTTGCCCGATCACCCGCCTGACCCGACCGGCTGAAAATGCCAAAACCCAAAACCCCTCTTCTTTTCGTGAAATTTCGTGTTTTTCGTGGTTTATTCATGGGATTCGGGTCTCAACCCTCCACCGCCGCCCGGCGCAGACGGTCCATGATGGCCACGCCGAGACCGGTCTCGCTCACCGGCTCGGCCACGATGCAATCGACGCCGGATTCGTCGAGCACCCGCATCACATGGAACAAGCGGATCGCCGCCTCGGCCAGCTTGCCGCTGCCCGGGCTTAGCGCCTCCACCGATTCCCACTCGTGCCGCTCCACATACGGCCCTTCGCCGCGGTAGCTGAGCAGCGCATAGCGTTTCCCCGGCTCGGGGTGAAAATCGTCGGGATTATCCAGCAACATCAGCGGCGTCGCCGGCGCGTAGTGGCTGGGAAGTTGCCCCGGGGCATGCGGTGCGTCGCCGGGTCTTTCCTTGACCTTCACCACCTTGCCATAGGCTTGAAGCATCTCCTTGGTCACGGGCCCGGCCCGATGCAGGTGAAACAACGGCTTTTTCCCCTCGCGCGGTTCGATGGAAACGATGGTGCTCTCCAATCCTTCCGAGCACGCGCCGCCATCGACCACCAAGGGAATCCGCCCGCCGAGTTCCTTGACCACCGCCGCCGCCGAGGTCGGGGAAATCCGGCCGAAACGGTTCGCGCTGGGCGCGGCGATCGGGCTGCCGAGCGCTTTGCCCACCGCGCGGAAGACCGGATGCGCGCTGCACCGCACCGCCACCGTGGGCAGGCCGCTGGTCACAATGTCCGGCACCTCGGGCTGCTTCGGCAGAATCAACGTGAGCGGCCCGGGCCAGAAGGCGGCGACCAGTTTCTCGACCGTCCCGGAAATCTCCTCGGGCACTTGCGCCACCCTCGACAACTCGCCGCGCCGCGCAATGTGGACGATCAGCGGATCAAACGACGGACGCTCCTTGGCCGCGAACACCCGGGCCACCGCCTCCGGATTGAACGCATCGGCCGCCAGTCCGTAAACCGTCTCCGTGGGCAGCGCCACCACCTCGCCGGCGCGCAACAGCCCGCACGCCGCTTCCACCGCCTCGCTCTTGTCCTCGTCAGTCGCCTGTATCGTCCGCGTTTGCATCGCGCCCGCAGCCTGACAGCACCCGACCCCGCACCGCGAGCGCGGAATTTGCCGAAATCGCCCACCCACCCGGGAACGCCGAGTCCCAGCTCGGCTAGCGCAGGATCCGCCGCTGCGCCCACCCACCCGGTAACGCCTAGCCCCAGCTCGGCGAGCCCCCGCGGGCCGCGCGCAGGATCCGCCGCTGCGTCCCCACCCGGCGCAATCCCGCCGTGCCCGGCCCGGAAATCCGACAGCCCACCCGGTCCGGAGGCGCACCCGGGAAGGAAAATCACCGGAATTTCCCGGAATCACGGGCCCAAACCGCTGAAAATCCTCCATTCGAGGAAAAAATGCTCCGGAATAAAAAAACCGTTGACGCGGGGGGGGACCTAAAAAAC
>JBMTCD010000102.1:0-12272 GCA_049430545.1 Luteolibacter sp. | reverse complement strand
TTCCCGACGAGCCGGGCATGTCCGGCAAGATCCTCGGCGTGCTGGCCGACGCCGAGATCAACATCGACATGATCATTTCCAACATCGCGCACGATGGCTACGCGCGCCATTCGTTCACCATGCACGGCAGCGACCTCGGCAAGGCGCAGGCCGCGCTCAAGCCGCTGCTGGCCGAGCTGCCGCAGTCGAAAATCGAAACCGAGGCCGGCATCGCGAAACTCTCGGCGGTGGGCATCGGCATGCGCTCGCACTGCGGCGTGGCCGCCACCATGTTCCGGGCGCTCGGCAAGGCCGGCATCAACATCGGGATGATTTCCACGTCGGAAATCAAGATCGCCGTCACGGTGGATGAGACCCGCATCGAAGACGCCGCCCGCGCGGTCCACGATGCCTTCGAGCTGGACAAGGCCCCGGCCTGAACCAAGAGCGGTGGAGTGCGACGTGGGAGGCGGCGACATGTTTTTCGCTTGGCGGGCAAACGACGAGTGATTAACTGTCCGGCATGATGTCCGAAGAATATTCATGGCCCGGCGGGTTGCTGGCACTCAGCGGCGGAACCATCGGCCTGCTGGTGGCGCTCGGTGTGCTCGCGGTGGTCGTTTTCTGGGTGATCGGCGTTTACAACGGGCTGGTGCGTCAGCGGAACACCTTCCGCAACGCCTTCGCGCAGATCGACGTGCAGTTGAAGCGCCGCCACGACCTGATCCCGAACCTGGTGGAAACCGCCAAGGGCTACATGTCTCACGAGCGCGGGACGCTCGAAGCGGTGATCTCGGCGCGCAACATGGCGGAAAGCGCCCGCGGCGCCGCGGCCTCCAATCCGGGCGATGCCTCCGCCATGGCCGGACTGGCCAGCGCGGAAGCCGGCCTGGGCGGCGTGCTCGGCCGCCTCTTCGCCCTCGCCGAGGCCTACCCGGACCTCAAGGCGAACCAGAACATGATGCAGCTCACCGAAGAGCTGACCACCACCGAGAACAAAGTGTCCTTCGCGCGCCAAGCCTACAACGACGCGGTGATGAACTTCAACAACTCGCGCGAAACCTTCCCGGCGAACATCGTGGCGGGGCTCTTCAATTTCGCCGAGGCCACCCTGTTCGAGATCACCAATGTGGCCGAGCGCGAAGCGGTGAAGGTGCAGTTCTGAGCAGGGCGCTGCCGCCGCCATGGACTTCTTCGCCGCACAATCCCGCGCGATCCGCACCAGCCGCTGGCTGGTGCTGTGGTTCGCACTGTGCGTGCTGGGGGTGATCGTGGTGCTCTGCGCGCTGGCCGGCATGGCGTCCTCGGGCACACCTTGGGCACCGGAGTTGTTTCTCCCGATCGCCGTCGCCAGTGCCGCCGTGATCGGCGGCGGCAGCGCCTTCAAGCACATGCAGCTCTCCGCCGGCGGCTCGGTGGTGGCGCGCGACCTCGGCGGCCGCCAGATCGACCCGGGCACCCGCGACCTGTTGGAGCGGCGCTTGCTCAACGTGGTCGAGGAAATGTCGATTTCATCCGGCGTGCCGATGCCGGAAGTGTGGTTGATGGACCAGGAAACCGGCATCAATGCCTTTGCGGCAGGCACCGATCCGTCCAACGCGGTGATCGGCGTGACCCGCGGCTGCCTCGAACGGCTCGACCGCGCGGAGTTGCAGGGAGTCGTCGCCCACGAGTTCAGCCACATCCTCAATGGCGACATGAAGCTCAACATGCGCCTGACCGGCTGGATCTTCGGGCTGGTGATGATTTCCATGCTCGGCCGCATGATGCTGGAATCGCTGCGTTTCGCGCGCGGTCGCAGTTCGCGCGACGCAGGCAAGGCCATCGCGGTGATCGCGCTGATCGGCTTGGCGGTCTGGCTCGTCGGCTGGCTCGGCTCGATGTTCGCCAAGCTCCTGCAGGCCGCGGTTTCCCGCCAGCGCGAGTTTCTGGCGGACGCCTCGGCCGTCCAGTTCACCCGCCATCCGGACGGGCTGGCCGGGGCCATGAAAAAAATCGGCGGCTACCAGGTGGGCGGCAAACTCAACTCGCCGAATGCCGCCGAGGCCGGCCATTTCCTCTTCGTTTCCGGGCTGTCATCGCTCTTCGCCACCCACCCGCCGCTCGACCAGCGCATCCGCGCGATCGAGCCCAACTGGGACGGCAAAATGATCGAGTCGAGGCGCCGCCAATGGTCCGGGCCGGACGAGCGCGATGGCCGCTTCGCCGGATTCTCGGACAGCTCCGCACCTGCGGCGGAAACCCGCAACATCGATGCCGCCATCGGCACGGCGGTCGCCGCAAAATGGGAGCACGCTCAACTCCGCGCGGACAGCCCCGCGGATGCCATGGCCATGGTGGTCGGTCTGCTGGCGGCGAACCACAGCGATTCGGCCGGCCCGGTCATGGGCATGGCCGCCGACCGCTTCGGCCTGCCGTTCGCGGCCATGGCCAGCCGATGGATGGAGCGGCTCGGCTCCACACCGCGCCGTGAATGGCTGGCTTTGCTCGATACGCAGCTGCCATGGCTGCGGCGCATCAGCCGCGAGGATGCAGAGGAATTGCTCGCCGCCACCACGGCAATGATCGCGACGGATGGGAAAATCGATTTCTTCGAATTCCTGCTCCAGAAGGTGCTCGACCGCCATGTTTCCCTCGCCCACGGCCTGCGGCCGCAGCCGGCAATGAAATACCGGTCGCTCTCCGGTCTGGCCGCTGAAACCGCGGCGATTGCGGGCATTTTCGCCCGGGCCGCCGGCGATCCCGACGCCATCGCGCAGGCGGCGCGCGAGTTTTCCGAACACGAAGGCGTGCCCAGGCCGGCACCGGTCACCGATGCGGGTGTGGCCGAGCTTTCCGCCGCATTGGAAAAATTCGACGCCGCCACACCCTTGGTGAAGTCCCGCCTGCTGCGCCTCTGCGGGCTGATCGTTTCACACGACCAGCGCGCCACCAGCGACGAAAGCGAACTCCTGCGCTGCGTCGCCGAGGCCATCGGTGCGCCCATTCCTCCCTTGGTCCAGACCTTGGAGCCCAGGTGAAGTCCGCGGGTTTTTGAAATACGGCGTGATTTGGCGAGTAATGCCTGCTTGCGGCAGTCGGCCCGCTGTATCTCCGGGTCGATTCGAATCCCTCAAAAAATTAACCCGCGTCCCCGTGCCGCTGACGAGAGTCAAACCACCACCCATGAAAACCAAAACCATCACGCGAGGCCTGGCACTGTTTGTTGCCACCGCCATCGGAGCCGCCGGCGCCTCGGCGGCCGGGAAAAACAACGGCACTCCTGCCCCGTCGCTCACCGATGCAGGCAGCAAGCTGGAGGCGCGCTACGCCGATGAAATGAAAACCCTCAAGGAGGGCATCACCCGCTCGCTGCCCAAGCTGAGCGAACGCACCAAAAACGACTACCTCAAGAGCATCGAGGCCGAGGACAAGGCCAAGGCCGATCTCAAGGCGGCCCAGGACCGCATGGGCGAAATCGGCCGCGCCCAGGCCTTGGTGCAACACGCCAAGGGCAAATGGATCGGCAGCGCCGAAAATGGCATCAAACAAGCCAGGGAAAAACTCTCCAAGGCATCCACCGATGCCGAGCGCCAGGCGGCGAGAGAGGAACTTGCCAAGTGGGAAAAGAACCTCAAGGACGGACAGGATGCACTCAAGGAGCGTCAGGCCGACCTCGACAAGGCGCTGCGCGACAAATCGAAGACCGAGAAAGAAGTGGCACAAGCCGAGAAGGCGCTCGCCGACGCCAAAAAGACCTCGCTGGCCGCGATCCGCGATCTCGGCATCCACTCGTTCCTCGCCAGCGACAAGCTCGACGGCAAACTCGCCAAATTCGTGATCCTCAATGAGGCCACCCCGCGCGGTCTCGCCGCCTTCGCCCAACAGGGCGACGAACAGGCGAAGCTGATCGACGTGCTTCTCTCCAACGAGGACCTGATCGTGCAAATGGCCGTGGCCGACGGCGCCGCCGGTGCCAACTACGGCCGCGCCATGGAAATTTACCGTGACATCCGCAAGGCCAGCACGAAATCCGCGGACGGCAGCTTGCAGCGCCTTGCCCTCGCCATCGCCCTCGAACACGCCACTCCGGTGAAGCAACGCAACGCCGTGGCCGCCACCAACGCGCCGGAATACGTCGATCCGGTGAATCGATACCTCCACTTCGAAAAGGCCTATCTCGACAAGCAACTCGATCCCGCCTTCGGCAAGCTGACTGTCTGGGACATGCGCATGGTCGTCGATGGCGAGGAACCCGACGAGATCCTCACATGGGGCCGCGAAATGCTCAAAAACTACCGCCCCGACCAAGTCACCAAGTCCGACTACCGCTGGCGCTATGTGGAAATCGTCCGCAGCGACATCCGCTACGGCTCGCAGGACAACCAATACGACGAGGACCAACTGCAATTCTTCCAGAACATCCTCAAGAACGGCGGCATCTGCGGACGCCGCGCCTTCATCGGCCGCTTTATCCTGCGCGCCTTCGGCATCCCCACCACCGCCCGCCCGCAGCCTGCCCACGCCGCGCTCGCCCACTGGACGCCCGATGGCTGGGTCGTCTGCCTCGGCGGCGGCTGGGGCGTCGGCTGGACCAAGACCCCCTATGACCGCGATCTCAACTTCCTCGCCACCACCCAGGCCCGCGCCACCGGCGAGACCTACAAAATGGTCAAGCGCGCCCATTGGGTCGGCGACGTCATGGGCGAGAAGCGCGCCTATGGCCTCATCGCCAAAACCGCTCCGGAATTCTGGAACGGCGTGGCGCTCTACACCCAGCGCGCCCTCATCGAGGAGGCCGACGCCAAGACGCTGGCCGCCGTGGGCGAGGACATCGGTGAGGCAAATGAAACCAAGGAACACGTCGAGATCGTGGACGTGAAGATGAGCGATGCGGACCGCAAGACATCGGTGGACAACAACGGGGTGATCACCATTCCCGCTTCCGCCACCTCCAAGCCGGACAAGAGCACCGGCAAGATCATCTTCATGCCCAGCGTGCTCGGCGGCACACAACTCCACTACGCCCGCAACGGCGGACCGCAGGAGTTCGAATACTCCATCAACGCTCCTTCCGCCGGCAAATACGCGCTCACCGCCAAGGTCGTCACCCCGAGCTGGCAGCAGAATCTGGTGCTCAAGCTCAATGGCGGGGACAAGGCGGTGGAAATCCCCCTGCCCTACACCGTTGGCATGTGGGACCAGACCGATCCGGTCACCGTGGAACTCAAGAAAGGCCGCAACGTGCTGAATTTCTCGCACCGCAGCGACGGCCAGCCGAAGGGCTTTTCCATCAAGGAATTCAAGCTCGCTCCGGTGAGCGGCTCGGTCAGCCGGTTCCAGCGCTGACCCTCGCGAAAACAAACCGCCAACCCTCCCGATTGATTTAAAATAGGAACCACGAAAAACACGAAAGTTCACTAAAATCAAAGAGTTGAAGCGAGAGCGCCGTTCACCCTGTGAGTGAAAGCTCAATCATCCGCAAGTCTCTCTCCTTTCGTGCTTTTTCGTGGGTTTCGTGGTTTTCATTTCGGGATTTAGGCCAACCGCTCACGCCGCCCCGTTCTCCGGAACGGGGCGGTTTTTTCACGCCCGCAAGGCTGCGAGCAGCTTTTCGTGGATGCCGCCGAAACCGCCGTTGGACAGCACCGCCACCACATCGCCGGCGGCCGCCTGAGCGCTGACGTGCGCGACGATGGTTTCCACATCGGGCAGATAAAAACCGCGGCCGCCGCGCCGCGCGATATCAGCGGAAAGCCGCGCGGGATCGAGCCGGTCGTGCTCGGGAATCTTGTGCAGGTCGGGAATGGCCGCGACCACGGCGATGTCCGCAAGCGCGAGCGACTCGGCCAGCTCGTTCTGGAAAACCGACCGGCGCGTGGTATTGGAACGCGGCTCGAAGAGCACCCACAGGCGCGCGCCGGGATGCCGCTGGCGCAGGCCCTGCACCGCCAGCCGGATCGCCGTGGGGTGGTGCGCGAAGTCATCGACCACCTTCACGCTGCGTTCCTCGCCACGGAGTTCCTGGCGGCGGGCGACGCCCTCGAAGCTCTCCAGCCCGGCGCGGATTTCCGCCGGCGTGAGACCGGCGAAGCCGGCGGCGGCGGCGGCCATGGCGGCGTTGCGCACATTGAACTCACCGGCCATCTTGACCGAACAGGAAACGCCGCCGAGTTCGAATGAACTACGATGCTCTTCGTAGTTCAGCCCGGTGATGCGCAATCCGCAGTTTTCCCCGAAGCCGACGGTGGTCACCGGGCAGGGCGCGACTTGCGACACGTCGATGCAGTTCGAATCGTCGCCATTGACGAAGGCCATGCCGTTGCGCGGGACGATGTTGAGCAGGCGGCGGAAGCTCAGCTTGATCTCGTCGAGCGAGTGGTAGATGTCGGCGTGGTCGAACTCGATGTTGTTGATGGCGACGCACTCGGGCAGGTAGTGGAGGAATTTCGAGCGCTTGTCGAAGAACGCGGTGTCGTATTCATCGCCCTCGAGCACGTTGAATTCCGAGGCGGTGAAATGCGCGCCGCGGCCGAGGTTTTTCGGCAGCCCGCCGATCATGAATCCGGGATCGCGCCCGGCATGGCGCAGCAGCCAGGCGAGCATCGCGGAGGTGGTGGTTTTGCCGTGGGTGCCGGCGACGACGAAGTTGCGCTTCCCGCGCAGGAAATGCTCCTTCAGCACCTCGGGCAGCGATTGGTAGAGCAGCTTGCGTCCGAGCGCGGCCTCGGCCTCGGGATTGCCGCGCGAAATGGCGTTGCCGATCACCACCACATCGGTGTCCGCCGGTATGTTTGTTTCATCGTAGCCCTCGGCGACGGGAATCCCCTGGCCACGCAGGAAATCCGACATCGGCGGGTAGGCATTGGCATCGGAACCGGTGACGCCGAGGCCGCGCTCTTTCATCGCGGCGGCCACGGCACCCATGGCCGTGCCACAGATGCCGGTGAAGTGGAATCGGGTCATGTCTGGCATGCGGGGCGGCCAAGCTAGTGTCCTGATTCTGAAATATCTACACGAAATGGAGTTGTGGAGTTTGAAAAATTTGGTCGCTTCGCTCAGGATTTTTCCAATGCCACGGTCTTCTTTTCCATCTTCTGCGTTGTTCGTCGGTCGTGAATGTTCATTCACTCCCTCCTCACGCCTTGAATTTGAAAAAAGAATCCTCGTGGATTTCGCATAGCTATTTCGGAATCAGCACACTAGGACCCGCGCCACGGCCAGCCAATATCGAACTTGGCGGGTCCGGGTTTGCTTTTGCCGCGCTCGCCATCCGTGGCGACACGGCGCTTGAACTGGGGTGGCAGCCCACTATCCTTTGTCTCACACAGTCCATGAGCGATTTCGAAAACAAAGTCCACGAAGCCCTCGCCAACCCGCAAAACCAGGGCGAGCTCGCCGATGCCGATGCCGTCGGCACCGTCGGCTCGCCGGAATGCGGCGACATGTTGCGGATGTGGCTCAAGTTCACCGAAAAGGACGGCAAGCGGGTGATCGACCGCGCATCGTTCCAGGCCTTCGGCTGCCAGACGGCCATCGCCGTGGCCTCGATGGCCACCGAGCTGCTCAAGGGCAAGACTGCGGAGGAGGCGAAGCATCTCAGCGCGCAGGAACTCGCCGGCGACCTCGGCGCGCTGCCGCCGATGAAGATCCACTGCGGCCAGCTCGTCGAAGGCGCGCTGCGCAACGCGCTCGATGCGTCCGCCGCCACCACGCCGGCGGCCGATGCCGCACCCACGCTCGCCGCCGACATGCACCGCAAGACCGGCGGGCGAGTCCGCATCGTGCCGCTGGAGTGAAACATTCCCTGCCCGCCGGGCATTCCGGCTGATCCTGAATTTATGTTAGAGCTCAAGGAAGTCACTTTCTGCATCCGCAAGGATGGCGAGGAAATCCCGCTGGTGGACCGGGCGTCCTTCCGCGTGCCGAAGGGGCATTTCATGGCCATCGTCGGTCCTTCCGGCTGCGGCAAGACGACTTTGCTCAAAACCATCGCCGGGCTCAATCCCGAGTCCGGCGGCGAATTGTTCTGGGAGGGCAGGAACCTGTCCGAGGACGAGGATTTCGAACCCACCGAGATCGGCTATGTGCCGCAGTTCTCCATCGCCTACGATCCGCTCACCGTGGACGAGTCCGTCGAGGCCGCCACCCGCCTGCGCGTCCGTTGCAAGGGCACTGCGGAGCTTGATGACCGCATCGACCGCGTGTTGGAGGAAACCGGCCTGACGGGGATTGCGGACCGCAGGGTGAAAGTGCTCTCCGGCGGACAAAAGCGCCGGCTCGGGCTGGCGATGGAGCTGGTGTCCGATCCGAAAATCCTGCTCTGCGACGAAGTGACCTCCGGGCTGGATCCGAGGTCCGAGCGCGAAATCGTGCACCTGCTCCACGACCTCTCGCGCAAGGACGGGCGCATCGTGATGTCCGTCACCCACTCGCTGGCGCATCTTGAGTTGTATGATTCGATCCTGGTCCTGCACGAGGGCCGTATCGCATTCCACGGGCCGCCGGCGAAGCTGACGCATTACTTCTCGGTGCATGACACCGAGGAGGTCTATCCGCGCCTTGCCACCCAGGCCTCCGAGAGCTGGCGGAATTCGTGGTGCAAGCACAGCGCATCCTATCAGAAAATGCTCGATCACCACCGCGAGCGGCAGGTCGCCAGCGGTGCCTTGAATGTCCCGGTGGAGAAGACCGATTCAGCTGATGCGGAAGCCGCGCGGCTGCCGGGATTCTTCAGCCAGTTCTTCACGCTGCTTTCGCGGCGCTGCCGCATCTTCGCCCGCGACCGCGCCCAGGTCCTGCTCCAGCTCGCCATCCTGCTGTGTTTCCCGGTGCTGGTCACCTTGTTCAGCGACAAGGCCTCGGGAAACATCAGCCGTTATTCCGAAATCCGGCCCACCGATGTCTTCGTCGAGATCCAGGAGCAACAGCGCGTGCGCGCGGACCAGGCGAAGGTCGGCTCGGCGGTTTCCGGCATCATCATGTTCCAGGTGGTCCTGCTCGCGCTCATGGGCTCGAACAACTCGGCCCGCGAGATCGCCGCGGAACGGCCGATTTTCGAAAAGGAGAAATTCGGCGGATTGCGGCCATCGGCCTATCTCGCGTCGAAGGTCGTTTTCCTCACGTTACTGGTCGTCGCCCAGTCGCTTTGGATGGCGTTTTTCGTCAATTTCTTCGGCGCGTTCCGCGGTGACTTCGCGCAGCATGCGTGGTTTCTGCTGTTGATCAACGCCGCGATGACCTCGACCTGTCTGGCGATCTCCGCCTGGATGCGCACCGCCGAGCAGGCCTCGCTGATGTCGATCTATCTGGTGGGTTTCCAGCTGCCATTGTCCGGTGCCGTGCTCGCCCTGCCGGAGAAGATCGAGGCCCTCACCCGGCCGTTCATCGCCGCGTATTGGGCGTGGTCGGGATCGGTCGAGGCCCTGCAATCGCAGGTGCACACCGCGGTGAAATCGGTGATCGACACCAGCCTGTCCGCCCAGCAGTTGTGCCTTTACGCGCTCTTCGCGCATATCGGAGTCGCCTTCATCGCCGCATGGCTCGGTGCCTCGCGGCCGCAGTGGGACTGAAGCTCAGAATCCGATCAGGGTCACCAGTTCGCCATCGCTGAAGCGGTCGAGGTGGTCCACGGCGGAGAGCAGGATTTCGGTTTCGGCGATTTCCTGGATTTCGTAGAAAGCGGCGGGCTCGGCCGCGGCGCTGGCGGGCGTGGCGGGGTCGTTGCGCAGCAAGCCCGTCATGGCGATGGCGACGGCGGCGGATGCGGCGGCGAGCCCGGCCAGTGGCGCGGCGGCGAGCAGGCATTTCCACCACGGCCGCGGCTGCCCGGCGAGGCGCGCCATGCGCACCGTGTCGCTCGCGAAGCGCGGGCTGGCGGTGGCGGGCGGCGAGGCATCGAGCAGTTTCCAGACGGCGTCGTTTTCGAAGGACTCGTCGGTGGGATGCGGCTGGCGGTTCATGGCGGCAAATCGGCTGGACGTTGGGAAAACCCCGCCCGCCCGGGAAAGTTGCGGAATTCACCCCGCCACCTGCCGCGGACGATTGCGTCAGGTGCCGGCTTCGGCGAGGCGCTCGGCCATTTCGGCTTTTTGGAGGGCGGCGGTGAATTCGGTGAAGTCGCCGCCCATGATGCCGGCGAGGTTGTGGGAAGTGTGGCCGATGCGGTGGTCGGTGACGCGCGATTGCGGGAAGTTGTAGGTGCGGATTTTTTCCGAGCGGTCGCCGGAGCCGATGAGGGCGCGGCGGTGGGACGAGTAGGCTTGCTGTTGCTCGGCGAGCTGGCGCTCGTAGAGCTTGGAGCGGAGGATTTGCAGGGCGAGTTCCCGGTTCTTGATCTGCGAGCGGCCTTCCTCGCAGCGGACCATGATGCCGGTGGGCAAATGGAAGACCTGCACGGCGGATTCGGTGCGGTTCACGTGCTGGCCGCCGGCTCCTCCGGCGCGGCAGACTTCGATCCGCAGGTCCTCGGGCTTGAGATCGACATCGACCTCCTCGGCCTCGGGCAGCACCGCGACGGTGACGGTGGAGGTGTGGACGCGGCCCTGCGTCTCGGTGGCGGGCACGCGCTGGACGCGGTGGACGCCGGATTCGTATTTCAGGTGGCGGAAGACTTCATCGCCGGTGATTTTGAGGACGACTTCCTTGAAGCCGCCGACTTCCGACGGGCTGCTCTCGAGGTGCTCGCATTTCCAGCCGCGAAGTTCGGCATAGCGCTGGTAGGCGCGCATGAGTTCGGCGGCGAAGAGCGAGGCTTCGTCGCCGCCGGCACCGGCGCGGATTTCGACCAGTGCGTCGCGGTCTTCGGCGGGATCCGCAGGCAGGAGGGCGTATTGGAGGTCTTCGCTGAGGGCGGCGATGGATTGCTCCAAGGCGGGGATTTCCTCGGCGGCCATGGCGGCGATTTCCGGATCGTCGGTCTTGGCGAGTTCGCGGTTGTCGGCGAGCTGGCGCTGGGAATCGGTTAGATTTTCCCAGAGTTCGAGGGTTTGGCCGAGTTTGCGGTGCTCGCGCAGGATGGCGGTGGCACGGGCGGGATCGGCGAACAAATCGGGATCGGCGACGGCTTCCCCGAGTTCCTGGAAGCGTTCGCGGCGTTTGGCGATCAGCGACGAGTAGTCCACGTGTGGAGTGAAGTGGCGAATCGGCGGCAGGTCGAAACCGAAATGTTTTTTTCAGTGCTCCGGATCGCGCGGGCGGGCGGCGGATTTGCGCGCGGGTTTGCGCGGTTTGTCGGTTTCTCCGAGCAGCATGGCGATTTCCTGCGGGGTGAGACGAGCGTGGCGGCCGGGTTCGAGGTCGCCGAGCCAGAGGCCGCCGATGCGGACGCGCAGCAGTTTGGTGACGCGGTAGCCGAGGGCCTCGAACATGACGCGGATCTGGCGTTTGGCTCCGTGATCGAGGACGATGCGGAGGCGGCGCGGCGAGAGGCGCTCGACGGCCTTGGCCTTGAGCTTGCCCTCGGGCGAGTAGATGCCGGCGAGGAATTGTTCGATGTGCTCGTTTTGGAATGCCTGGTCGGCGGTGACGAGGTATTCCTTTTCCACCGACTTCGAAGGATGCATGAGGCGCTGTGAGAGGTCGCCGTCGTTGGTGAGGATGAGGAGGCCTTCCGAGTCGCGGTCGAGCCGGCCGACGTGATGGAGGCTGCGCAGTTTTCCGGGCAACAGCGAGTAGATGGTGTCGCGGCCGCGTTCGTCCTCGCGGGTGCAGACGTATCCGCGGGGTTTGTGGAAGGCGATGACGAGGGTTTCCTTGGCGGCGACGCGCTTGCCATCGACGCGGATGTGATCGGCGGCGGTGACGCGGGTGGCCAGGTTGAGGCAGGGGCTGCCGTTGATTTCGACGCGGCCGGCCTGGATGAGGTCGTCGCACTTGCGGCGCGAGCCGACGCCGCAGAGGGCGAGGAATTTGTTGAGGCGGAGGGCTTCTTTCATGAGCCGGGAGTGCATGCAAAAGCGCGTGAAGTCCGCGGACCTCACACGCTGAGTGAAAATGAAGCCGTCCGGCGGGATCAGCCTTCGTGTTTGGTCTTGGGCAGGCCGAGCGGGGAACGGCCGGACTTCCACTCGCCGCGCTCCTTGAGCAGTTTGACGCGCTCGAATCGTTTCAGAACGGAGCGCTTGCCGCCGACGGTGGCGTTGGACTTGAGGCTGTTGTGCTTGGACATCGCAGTGGTGGTTTGAAACTCGCGGGGGACGGAGGCTAGTGGCCGCCGGTGCCGGTGGCAACCCGAAAATCCAAATTTGTGGGCGACGGCTAGGGCGTTTGGCTGGAACTTCCAACTCATTGATAATCAATTCCTCTAATCTATC
>JBMTCD010000101.1:0-12274 GCA_049430545.1 Luteolibacter sp. | reverse complement strand
CGGGTCGCCGCACCCATGGCCCACCAGTCGCTCCGTGAACGGATCGGAGAAAAATCCACCGCCTTTCTTCTCTCGGTGCTATGTGATCTGATGGAGCAGCGCTACCAACCGGCTGCCGACGTTCTGCGTGATGGTGCCATCCTGCGCGTCATCATCGATGACAGCTCCTCGCAAGTCATGCCCAAAGCCAACTCCGCGCTCTTCCCCGCCCATGGCAACCACCACGGCTCCACCGCCGGGGTCAAAATCGATTTCGCCTACGACCTGCTCGCCGGCACCATCGTCAGCCATTCGCTCCAACAGGCCACCGAACAGGACAAAACCATCGGCAAGGAAGTCATCTGCGAAGTCCGGCGCGGAGATCTCGTCTTGCGCGACATGGGCTACTTCTGCCTCGGCGAGTTCAGTTCCATCGAAGAACGCGCAGCCTGGTGGCTCACCCGCCTGCCGCTGACCACCGGCGTCATGGTGGCCAACAAAGGCAGCCTGGAGAAACAACTCAAACGCCGCCGTGGAGACATCCTCGACGTGGAAGCGATTGTCGGAGCGGAGGGCAAAACGTGCCGACTCGTCGCCATGCGTGCGGCCCCGGAAGTCCTTGCCGCCCGGCGTGCCGAACGGAGGAACAAAGCCCGGCAAAGCGGCAAACAACCCTGTCCGGCAGGTCTTGTCCGCGACGGCTGGCACATCATGCTGACCAATCTAACAAAAGAACAGGCGGACGTGCGCCAACTCGCCACGATCTACCGCGCCCGCTGGGCGGTGGAAATCCAATTCAGGGCATGGAAACAAGCACTCAACCTCGACAAGGCGCTCAATCGCAGGAGCAATCCACATCATCTGCAAGCGCTGGTATTGGCGGCGATGATCGCCCACCAACTTGGCATGAACATCGCACGGAGTATCGGCGCAATGATCGGACGGGCCAGGCTGAGTTATGAAAAACTCTACGACACGCTGGCAATCTGGCTGGTCAAAGCCCGCAACCCCGCTGAATCCATCGCGTTTGATCCCGATCCCAGACACGTCCAACGCGACAAGCGAAACCGAAAATCCCCTGTGGAATCAGGCATTATGGCCTTAACCTGACGCTAATGTCATCAAGCCAACTCCATGGGGCACGTTGCCGGCCGCATTGCTTCACGACAGCTTTATTCCGCGTGATTATGGCTACATTGTGGCGACAGTCCATTTTCCTGTTAGGCATTTCGTTAGAAACTCATCTTCATAACCCATTGATTATGAGAGTGCCGCCGGGGGGACTCGAACCCCCACGGGCCTTGCGGCCCAACGGATTTTAAGTCCGGAGCGTCTACCATTCCGCCACGGCGGCCTGCCGGCGGGCATGGTGGACCAGCCCGTGCGGTGCGCCGCGAGTAAGGCGGAATCCCGCGCCAACGTCCAGCACTGGCTCAACACGCGAAATTCCAGTTCATTTTGCATCATCGTATCCGGATACGATGATTTGTTTCTTGATGACTGCGGAGATTCGGTGGAAGCTCCCGGCATGCCGCGACACGATCCGACGCAGGAACTCAAGCACGCCATGGCCGGGCGCATTCTCGTGCTGGACGGTGCGATGGGCACGACGATCCGCAGCTATGGGCTGGCGGAGGCCGACGCGCGCGGCGATCGCTTCAAGGATTGCGACAAGGACCTGCTCAACAACGGCGACATCCTGAGCCTGACCCGGCCCGATGTGATCGCGGACATCCACCGGCGCTTCTATGAGGCCGGCTCGGACATTTGCGAGACCAATACCTTCTCCGCCACCAGCATCGCGCAAAGCGAGTTTTTCCTGGAGGATCCGCGCGAGAAGGGCGGGCGCAAGGATCCGGAATTTTTTCAGCAAGTCATCGAGAACGATTTTCTCAACCAACTCGCGTGGGAAATGAACGTGGAGTCAGCAAAACTCTGTCGCGGAATGGCGGAGGAAGCCGCCGGGAAAACCGGCCGCCAGCGCTACGTCGCCGGCGCGATCGGCCCGCTCACCGTTTCGCTGACCAATTCGCCCGATGCGAACGACCCGGGCTTCCGGGTGGTCACTTTCGACCAGGTGCTGGAGGCCTACAAATTGCAGATCCGCGCGCTGATCGAGGGCGGCTGCGACATCCTGATGATTGAAACCATTTTCGATTCCCTCAATGCCAAGGCCGCCGCAGTGGCGGTGCAGGAGGTGTATCGCGAGCAACACATCCACCTGCCGGTGATCCTGTCCGCCGCGGTCGGGCGCGGTGGCGAAACGATGATCTCGGCGCAGAAGATCGAGGCGTTCTGGAACGCCTTCGCACACGTCAAACCGCTGGCCATCGGGCTGAACTGCTCGCTGGGCCCGGACCTGATGCGCCCGCACCTCGAGGAACTCTCCAAGTGCGCCACCACCTTCATTTCCTGCTACCCGAACGCAGGCCTGCCGAACCCGCTCGCGCCCACCGGCTTCGATCTGGAACCGCGGCACATGGCGGAATTCATGGCCGGTTTCGCCGATGACGGCCTGCTCAACCTGGCCGGCGGCTGCTGCGGCAACACCCCCGATCACATCGCCGCCATCGCCAAGGCCGTGGAAGGCAAAAAACCGCGGGAGGTGCCGGCAGTCGGCTGAATCGAAACACCAGCACATGAAATCCATTCCCCACGCCCTGAGGCTGTCCGGCACGGAAGCTTACAACCACACGCCGGACAAGCAGTTCCTGATGATCGGCGAGCGCGCCAATGTCGCCGGCTCGCCGCGTTTCGCCAAGCTGGTGCGCGAGGGAAACCTCGAGGCGGCGGTGGAAATCGCCCGCCAGCAGGTGGCCAACGGCGCCAATGTGCTGGATATCTGTTTCGACGACGGGCTGATCGACGGCAAGGCGATGATGGCGCGCTTTCTCAACCTGCTGCAGGGCGAGCCGGATGCCGCCAAGGTGCCGATCATGGTTGATTCCTCGAAGTGGGAGATCCTCGAGGAAGGCCTCAAGCACCTGCAGGGGAAAGGCATCGTCAATTCCATCTCCCTCAAGGAAGGAGAGGAGAGATTCAAGGAACAGGCGCGGCACATCATGAAATACGGCGCCGCGGTCGTGGTCATGGCCTTCGATGAACAAGGCCAGGCCGCGAGTTATGGGGAAAAGATCCGCATCTGCGAACGCGCCTACCGCATCCTCGTCGAGGAGGTCGGCTTCAATCCGGATGATATCATATTCGATCCCAATATCCTGACGGTCGCCACCGGCATCGAGGAACACGACAACTACGCCCTGGACTTCATCAATGCCACGCGCTGGATCAAGGGGAACCTCCCGGGAGCGAAGGTCTCCGGCGGGGTTTCCAACATCTCGTTTTCATTCCGCGGCAACAACGTGGTGCGCGAGGCCATGCACTCGGCGTTCCTTTACCACGCGGGCAAGGCGGGCATGGACATGGGCATCGTCAACGCCGGCATGCTCGAGGTGTATGACGAGATCCCCAGGGAACTGCTCGATCACGTCGAGGACGTCCTGCTCAACCGCCGCCCGGACGCCACCGAGCGCCTGCTCGAACTCGCGGAGCGCTACAAGGGACAAGGCGGCAGGAAAATCGAGGAAGACCTCGCATGGCGCGAGGATCCCGTCGAACAACGGCTCGAACACGCCTTGCTCAAGGGCATCGACAAGTTCATCGAGGAGGACACCGCCGAGGCATTGGAGAAATACGGCCGCCCGCTCAAAGTCATCGAAGGCCCGCTGATGGATGGCATGGGCGTGGTCGGCGATCTCTTCGGCGCCGGCAAGATGTTCCTGCCGCAGGTCGTCAAGTCGGCGCGCGTGATGAAAAAGGCCGTCGCATGGCTCGAACCGCACATGGAGGCGGAAAAAGCCGCCAATCCCAACCAGCGCTCCGCCGGCAAATTCCTCATCGCCACCGTGAAGGGCGACGTCCACGACATCGGCAAGAACATCGTCGGCGTGGTGCTCGCCTGCAACGGCTTCGAGGTCACCGACATGGGCGTGATGGTCCCCTGCGACAAGATCCTCGACAAGGCCGTCGAGATCGGCGCGAACGTCATCGGCCTGTCCGGACTGATCACGCCCTCGCTTGACGAGATGGTCCATGTGGCGAAGGAAATGGAAAAACGCGGCATGAAGCAGCCGCTGTTGATCGGCGGCGCGACCACCTCCGCCGCCCACACCGCCATCAAGATCGCGGAGCACTACAGCGGACCGGTCGTCCACGTGCTCGACGCCTCGCGCTCGGTGCCGGTCACCACTTCCCTCCTCTCGGACCAGCGGGAAACCTTCATCGCCGACAACCGCGCTAAGCAGCACAATTTGCGCGAGAACTACCACACAGGCCCGAAAAAGGAAACGCTCACGCTCGATCAGGCGCGGGCGGCGGGTCCGGCGTACGATTGGGAAAGTTATGTCCCGCCGGTGCCGTCGTTTCTCGGAACTTCTGAAGTCCATGTCCCGCTGCGCGAACTCGCCGGTTACATCGACTGGACGCCCTTCTTCCACGCGTGGGAGTTGCGCGGCGTGTGGGATCGCGAAAACAAGCTGCTCAAGACCAAGAACCCCGAGGGAGCCGCGGAGGCGGCGAAACTCCACCGGGAAGCGTTGGCATGGATCGATCGCATCATTTCCGAAAACCGCTTCGAGGCGCGCGGCATTCATGGCTTTTTCCCGGCCAACCGCGATGGCGACGACATCATCGTGTGGACCGACGAATCCCGCACCACCGAGCGCTGCCGTTTCCACACCCTGCGCCAGCAGATCAAGAAGGACTCCGGCAAGCCGAACGTGGCCTTGAGCGATTGGGTGGCTCCCGTGGCGGCGGTTTGCAACCGCCAAGCCGAACCATTCAAACCCACCTATTCCCAAACCGAAACCGACAAACAAACCTGGGGCTCGCTACCCCATTGGTATCGCCAGGGGGCCACTTACGCCGTCACCTTTCGCCTCGCGGATTCCTTTCCTGAATCGGTTCTGCAATCGTACCGGAGAGAGAAGGAAGACCTCAAGCAGCGCATTGCCAAGGCGGAGGAAGATGGGCAAACGGCCATGGCCAAGGAGCTACACATCCGTCTCGGAGAACTGTATCGCAAGCGCATTGAGTCCGTGCTCGATCAGGGAAACGGGGAGGCGTGGATGCGGAAACCCGAAATCGCGGCGATCGTTCGCGACGCCCTTCTTCATTTCGATGGCGAGCGATACGACCTCGGCGCATGGTGCGTGATGCCGAACCACGTCCATGTGATCCTGTCGCCGCGCGGGGAGCACTCACTATCCGATATCCTGCACAGCATCAAGCGGCACAGTGCCCGCGAGGCCAACAAGGCATTGGGAAGAGACGAAGAGTTCTGGCAGAAAGAGTCCCACGACCACATCATCCGGGATGAGGAGGATTATTGGAACCAGTTGGATTATGTGATGCGCAACCCGAAGGCGGCGGGTTTGGAAGACTGGGAATTTGTCGGAAAAGGGGCAGGGCGGATGCAATCCGCCGCCGCGGATTACATCGGCGGCTTCGTCGTCGGCATCCATGGCGCGCACGAGTTCGCGGATGAATTGGAGAAGCGCCACGACCCCTACGGCTCGATCATGGTCAAGGCGCTGGCCGACCGTTTCGCGGAGGCCTTCGCCGAACTGCTGCACCACCGGGCACGCGTCGAATGGGGATATGAAACATCCGACGAACTCACCAAGGACCAGTTGATCCACGAAAACTACCGCGGCATCCGCCCGGCACCGGGCTATCCCGCCCAGCCGGACCACACCGAGAAAACGATCCTGTTCGAGCTGCTAGGTGCCAGCGGGGCGACCGGCGTGACACTCACCGAGAGCTGCGCCATGCACCCCGGTGCGGCGGTTTGCGGGCTGTATTTCTCCCACCCCGAGAGCCATTACTTCGCCATCTCGGACCTGCAGAAGGACCAGATCGAGGACTACGCGCGCCGCAAGGGCATGAGCATGGCGGAAGCGGAAAAATGGCTCGGCCCGTGGCTGGGCTACCATCCGTGATTTTTCCGGATTCCCACTGGACGAGCCGGGCGTCCGTCGCCAGCGTTCCGCCTCCAACAAACGTTCCGCCTCCAACAAAAAAACAGAAAATGAAAATCACAATCATCGCCTGCGCCGCGACATTGGCGCTCACCGGTCTCTCGTTCGCGGGCGGCGAAGGCTGGACCTCCGATTTCCCGGCCGCGAAAAAACAGGCCGCCGAAGCCGGCAAGGACCTGCTCATGGACTTCACGGGCTCCGACTGGTGCGGTTGGTGCATCAAGCTCAACGACGAGGTCTTCAAGCACGACGGGTTCAAGCACGGCGTGAAGGACAGCTTCCTGCTGGTCGAGATCGATTTTCCCAAGGACAAATCAAAGCTGTCCGAGGAGACGCAGGCGCAGAACCGGAAACTCGGTGAGGAATTCGGCATCGAGGGATATCCCACAATCGTTCTGGCGGATGCCAGCGGCCGCCCCTACGCGACCACCGGCTATCAACCCGGCGGCCCGGAAAAATACGTGGCGCATCTCAATGAATTGCGCGGCCGCAAGACCGCACGCGACGAAGCATTCACGGCAGCGGAAAAGCTCGAGGGACCGGCCAAGGCCAAGGCCTTGATCGAGGCGCTAGGCAAACTCGAACTCAACGAGAACGCGGTTGCCAACCATTACCCGCACATTGTGGAGCAGATCAAAGCCGCCGATCCCGATGACACCACCGGCTTTGCCAAGAATCTTGCCAACCGCCAGAGCATCGCGGACTTCCAGAATGCACTGCAGGCACTCGCCGAAAAAAAGGACATGGATGGCGCCATGGCATTGGTGGACAAGACCCTCGCCGAGGGAGGATTCGAATCCGAGGAAACGCTTCAGCTCATGATGACCCGTGCCATCATTTTTGCCGAACAGGGGAAATTCGATGAGGCGCTCAAGGCCGTAGAGAAGGCCAAGGCCTTCGCCCCGGAAAGCCCGCTGATCCCGGGCATCGATCAATTCCGCGAGCGCCTCGAGGAATCCCGCAAGCAGAAAGACGCAGGGGAACCACAAGAGGGTTGACCCGCCGGCCAGCCGCCCAGCCATGCGCATCGAAGTCATCAATACCGGCTCCGAGCTGTTGCTGGGCGGCACGCTCAACACCCATGCCGCATGGTTCGGCAGGGAATTGTTCGGCCTCGGACTGCGGATTTCACGGCAGACGACCGTGCCCGACGGAGAGCCGATCCGCGAGGCGATGGATGAAGCGCTGGAAAGGGCGGATTTGCTGCTGGTGACCGGCGGCCTTGGCCCGACAAGCGACGACCTCACCCGCGAGATCACCGCCGAAGTGATGGGCATCGGGTTGATCACCGATGAAGCGGCGCTGCGCTCGATCGAGGATTTTTTCGCGCACCGTGGCCGGCCGATGGCGCAGGCGAACCTGAAGCAGGCGCTGGTGCCGGTGGGTGCCGACGTGCTGCCCAACCCCAACGGCACCGCACCCGGTGTTTACGTGCCGCCGCGGCTCAACGGGCGCTCGCATTGCGCGGTGTTCCTGCTGCCGGGACCGCCGCGCGAGTTGTATCCGATGTTCCACACCGAGGTCGTGCCGCGGTTGCGAGCGCTGGCCGGCATCGATTCCCCGCCGGGCATGCTCACTCTGCGCTTCACCGGCATTGGCGAGAGCGATTTCCATCAGGGCATTGACGACCGCCTGGCGCGCATCGCCGGGCTCGAATTCGGCTACTGCGCGCACATCGGCGAGGTCGAACTGCGCCTCATCGGCACGCCGGAAGCCATCCGTGCCGCGAGGAACATCGCCGTGGAAACCTTTCACGAAAACCTCATCAGCGAGGATGGAGCGACCATGGAGGAAACGGTGGTGCGCTTGCTGAAGGAGCGCGGCTTCACGCTCGCCACCGCGGAAAGCTGCACCGGCGGCCTGATCGCCAGCCGCATCACCGATGTGCCGGGAGCGAGCGCGGTCTTCACGCACGGTTTTGTGACCTATTCCAACCCCGCGAAGATCTCGCTGTTGCGTGTTTCCCCCGCGGATCTGGAAAAGCACGGCGCGGTCAGCGAAGCGGTGGTCCGCCAGATGGCGGAAGGAGCATTGATGGCCAGTGGCGCGGACGTCGCCGTGGCCATTTCCGGCATCGCCGGCCCCGACGGCGGCACTCCGGATAAACCCGTGGGCACCGCATGGCTCGGACTGGCGGCGCGGGGTGCGGAAACCAAAGCTCAGAAAATCCTCCAGCCGCGGAACCGCCACGACTTCAAGCTGGCTGCCAGCCAGGCGGCGCTCGAAATGGTCAGACGGCACCTGCTGTCCGGCAGCGGCGCGACCGCCTGATCATGGTTTTTTCCCGGGTGTCACCGAGACCGGCTTCTTGTCTTCTTTCGCCGCATCGGACGGATCCAGCGGGATGCGGATCACCAGGCTCTTGTCGAGCAACCGGGTGCCCTCGGAGGACAATTCCTGCACGCGGTAAACGACGAGCCCGGATTTGCCTTCCGCCATGCGGCCGATCGCGAAGTTTTCCTTGGTTTTCCCGAGGCTGGTTTCCTCCTCGAATTTCCACTCCTTGCCGGTCCACGCGCCGAGAATGCTGGAGGGGTCGGCATTGATGTCCTCGATCCGCTTCAGCTCGCCGTTGGGCGAGCGGAAGGTGTCGCTTTCCGGCGAGTATCGCAGCGTCGAAAGCGCGCTGGCACCGCCGGTGGCGGAAATGGTCCAGGTATCGCCGGATGCCTCGCGCAGGATGAGCACCACTTCCTCCATCGGCTTGAATTCGCGTTTCTTCCACAGCGCCAGATATTCGTCGTATTCCTCGCGCGTCAGCCCGAGGCGCTCGTGGAATGGCAGCGGCACACCGGGCTTGGACTCGGCGCTGAACTCGCGGAACCACTCGCGGTTCTCACGGGCGGCGGATTCCACCTTGGCCACGTATTTGTCAATTTCCGGTGGTGGCAAGACCATGCCGATCTGCGCGCGAACCGGCGTGCCGGGCTTGAGCAGGCCGGAGAAAACGTCGGGCACCTCGGCAGCAATGGCGGCGGAAACCATGGAGGAAACAGCGAGTGTGACCGGAATTTTCATGATGCGGGGTGCCGGAAGCTGCCCGCGCCCGCGCGCGAACTCAAGCGGCGAATCACGGCACGGCCGGCGGCTCCCCTCCGGGAAAGATTTCCTCGATCGGCGTTTCCACCCGCTCTTCCATCCACCGCTCGAGCGCCGCACGCATCGGCCGCAGCACCTCCGGATGCCCGGCAGTCACGTCGAGCATGCCGTCGGGATCCGAAACCAGGTGAAACAACCCGAAATGCCGTGAACCGTCCGCAGCGGGCGTGCAGACGAGCTTCCAATCGCGCGTCGCAAGGCACCGTTGCTTCGCCGCCACCAGCCGCTCGCGATACTCCGGCCTCAGCACGAAATGATAGTTATAACTTTCGTCGATCCATGTCAGCTCGTCCATCGGCGGCAATTCCGGGCGCACGACGCCGGGCACGGTGAACTGGATGAAGGGAAAGCCGGTCTCGCCGTAAAACGGGCGGTGGGCGGGCGTTCCGCGGCCATCCAACCATGCCGCGAAACTCCGGCCTTCCCATTCCGGCGGTACAGGCACTTCCAGCAGTTCGGCAATCGTGGGTGCCACATCGATGAGGCGCACGGTTTCCGGCATCACCGCAGGCCCAACACCCGGCACGCGCAGGATCATCGGCACGCGGTTGGCATGAAGCCCGCCGTTGAAGGTGAGTCCGTGGCCGAGGGTGACGCCGGGCTCGTAAAGATCGTCTCCGTGGTCCGAAGTCACGATCACGATGGTGTCGTCCGCGAGACCCAGACGGTCGAGCGCTCCGAGGATTTCCCCCACGCAATCGTCGAACAAGCGGGTGCAGCCGTCATAAAGCGCGCGAACCTGGCGGATTTCCTCCGGCGGCAGCGCCTTCCACTTGGATTCCAGGTCAGTGCCGCCGATGAAGGCGTCGATGTCGAAATCCACACCATTGCGGTTGGGCCCGCGGTAATCCGGATCGGCAAACATGCTGACGTATGGCTCCTTGCTGCGATAGGGCAGGTGGTTGCAGGAATAGAACACATGCCAGAAGAACGGCCTCCCGTCGCGCGCGCGCTCCTCCAATCCCTCGAGCACACCGCCCGTCACCACCTCGGGGGTGACGAATTGCGCGAAGGACCGGATCTGCGGAAAGATCCGGTGACCCAGGGCGTTGTCGAAATAAAGCGGCACCACGAAGTGCGCCATCAACACCGCCTGGCTCATGTAGATCTTGAAGTTGTCGAAACTCGAAACCGAGATGTGTTCGAAACCCAGCGGCGTCACCTCGTAATAGCCCGCGCACCAGTCGCCTATGGCCGCGGTATGGTAGCCTTTTTCCCGCAGCAACCTGGCCAGCGGCACGGTGCGACGGTTGGCCGCCTCCACGGTCTCGCGGTCCGGATACATCTGGCGGATGCCGTGGGTGTGAGGGTAAGACGACGTCATCGTCTGCACGCCGGACTCGATGGTCGAGGCGATGGAGGTGAAACAACGCTCGAAGCGCACGCCCTCGCCGGCAAGGGCGTCGATGTTGGGAGACACCCCCGCCGCAGCCGGCCCGTCGCGGCGCCCGGGTCGGTAGCCGGCGCAGCCGAGAAGATCGCCGCGCAGCGAATCGGAGCCGATCACCAAAACATTCGGCAGCCTGCGGCTTGCGGATGCCTCGCGCGGCGCGACGTGCACTGGCGCGCCGCGCACCATGAATGCGGCCACCGCCAGCCCCATCGCACCGGCCAGCCACCATGCAGGCCGGCCGTGGCGGCGGACATGCCACCCCACCACCGCCGCCAGAAACACCCATGGCAAGAGGGTGAAAATCACGAACAACGCCGCCGGGCGCACCGGCTCGGGAAACTCGAAAATCCGGTAATACCAGTGACCGAACTCGACCTCATTGAGGAAATACGGGCGCGTCATAGTGAGCCTCAGCGTGCAAAACGCGTGCATGGCGGCCGCCACCGCGAAACCGCGCAACGCGATCGCCACGGCTCCGCGGTGGCGCGAATGCCAGGTCCAAAGGCTGACCACCGGCCAAGCCAGAAACAAGGCAACCACCGCCAGCACCAAGTAAGCCGCAAGCACCCACAGGTTTTGCCGGATGAGGAAACCAAGGTATTCATCCCGCGCCAAGGCGCTGAATTTGTTCATCATGCCACCCGCACTGCCGGCGAGCTTCCACAGCGACAGCCCGAATTGCAGGCACAGAAACGCCGCCACTCCCGCGAGCACCGGCCACCAGCCGGCCGTGGCCCGCCCATCCGGATCCCGCGGTCGCCGCACCCATGTTTTGAAAAGACCTTTGAATTGCATCTCACGGCTCCTTGGCTGGCGGATCGATGTAAATCCACCTTGAACACATCAGTTTCTCTATCACCACGCCCCGGCGGGATTGCAGCCCGCGCGGCACATTGAGCCGCAGGATCAAGCTGGTCTTGCGGCCTTGATTGAACTGCAGGCACCTGAAGATCGTCGGCAGATCCTCATGATCCCTCGGCAGATAACCAAAAAGCATCTCCTCGGCATCCAATGCGGTGAGCCGGAAACTCAGCCACTTGTTGGAATCGGAAAACTCGTGGCTGTAGAAGTTGTCCGCCTCCACATAAACGCGGAAATCCATCGGCTTTTCCTCCGGCCTCTGCCGCGCGAAATCGTCCCACGGCATCGGCTGGTGGCAAACGAGCGTCTCCCAATCGACAAGCGGCCGGCCGTCGGGCGCGATCTCGATCAACAGGCTGTGCGCCTCACCGCTTGCCAGCGTCACCGAGGCCATCCAGAAATTCGCACGCCGCTCGAGCGTGACCGGCTCCAGCACCCGCAGTCTGCGCATTGCCCCGGGCATTTCCCGCTGCCCGGCATGATAAGCGCGGACCAGTGGCATCACCCGCTCGGGATGCCGTATCATATCAGACCACGCATCCGGTTCCCTGGCGGCGAAAAAAGCACGCAACATGTCCTCGATGCGCCCCACCAGCGCCCGCGCCTCGGCCTCTTCCCGCTCTTCGGCCCGCAACGCCGATTCCGTCTCCACTCGAATGGTTTCCGCGACATCGCCCGATTCCCGGAGCCGGACCAGTGACCAGACCACTGCGGCCACGATTCCCAGTGCGATCAATGCGAACCATCCCCATGGAATCGGATGGCGATTGGCCGCTTGGGCACCCCATGATTGCTCGGTGAGCTCGACCGGCGCCGACTCCTCGATCAAGGCCTCAATGCCGGGTTCATGGGTGCGCACCTCGATCTCCCGCCGCTCAGGCACGAACAGCACATTCGGTTTTTC
>JBMTCD010000100.1:0-12275 GCA_049430545.1 Luteolibacter sp. | reverse complement strand
GTCTTTACCAATTACGCGAACAGCAACACCGGCAAACCCGTTTTCCGCAGCCGCAATCCGGTGTCGATTCCG
Source organism: Luteolibacter sp. (assembly GCA_049430545.1). Classification (GTDB taxonomy): domain Bacteria; phylum Verrucomicrobiota; class Verrucomicrobiia; order Verrucomicrobiales; family Akkermansiaceae; genus Luteolibacter. The sequence goes on along the minus strand of JBMTCD010000100.1, from coordinate 12,203 downwards.
TCACATGCGAATCGATCAAGGCTGCATGGAGGGGCGAATGAGATGCCATGTAGCGGCGCTCTGCGTGCGTCGATGCCGGTGATGTGCGCGGAGCTGCTTGCTGGGCTTTGCTTCGCACCTCGCCCTCGGGGGGGGGGGCTTGCGACGGTCACAGGCCGGCGCTACAGGCATCAGTCCCCGCCATTTCCCGCGGCGCGGCTGGCTTCTAACAGGTATTGGCAAATCACTGGAATGCGCGCGCCCACCGACTCGGTTTCCAGCAATGACTGACGGAGGTTCGGCTCGTGCACAAACTGCTGGCAGATGATGTCGGTCATGAGTTCCGGCCCGTCGGCGCGGTCGAGCAATGAGAACACCCCTTCGCGCACCTCCTCCGGCAGCGGGCGGATGGCGTCCTCCACGGCGCCGCGCAGGGTTTTCATGGCGGCCTGCGCCTGATGGTCGGGAGTGAAAAGCGAGATCACCGGCTCGATGGAAGCGAAGGGATAGGGCCGGTCGTCGTGCCACCCGGTGAAGCGCACGCGCATCACGCCGTGGAGGAGCAATTGCGAGGTCCCGTCCGGTTGCTCGTGCGACGCGCGGATCAGGCCGATGGTTCCCACCGGCGCGGTGCACTCGGCGGGACGCGTCGTTTCATCCCCCGCGAGCCGGGCCACCGCGAAAAAGCAATCCCCCTCCAAGGCGTCGGTGAGCATTTTCCGGTAGCGCGGCTCGAAGATATGCAATGGCAGGCCGCCGTGCGGAAACAAGGTGCAGTCCGGCAACAGCATCACGCCGCATTCACCGGGAATTCGGATGGAGGACATATCGCGGGAATCGATACACGGGCTGATGAATCAGGCAAGTCGGTTAGACGCGATTCAAACGATCCGCAGCCGCGCGAGGTCCTGGGTGTCTATCAGACCCACCGGCTTGTCGTCGGCGTCGAGCACCACGATGTCGTCGATGCGGTTCTGGCCGATGGTGCGGAGCACCTCCACGGCCAGCGCGTCGGCGCGGACCGTCACCGGCTTGCGGGTCATCAGCCCGGCCACCGGTTTCTCGCCCAGCAGCGGGTCGTTGCGGAAACTGCGGGCAAAGTCGCCGTGGGTGAAAATGCCGGCCAGCGTGCCATCTGCGGCGAGCATGAGGCAGGCACCGGCGCGAGCGCGGTTCATCGCATCCAGCGCGGCATACACATTGGCGGTCTCCTCCACCGTGGGCAGCGAGGCGTCGGAGCGCATGATGTCGGAAACGCGGGTGAGCAACGCGCGTCCCAGTGATCCTCCGGGATGGTAGCGTGCGAAATCCTCCTCGGTGAATCCCCGCGCCTCCAGCAACACCATCGCCAGCGCGTCGCCCATCGCCAGCATCGCGGTGGAGGACGAGGTGGGTGCGAGATTGAGCGGACAGGCCTCGCGGTCGACCGAGGTGTCCAGCGTCACGTCGCTGAGCCGTGCGAGCGTCGATTGCGGGTTGCCGGTCAGCGCGATCACCTTCACCTCGAAGCGCTTGATGAATGGCAGCAGGTCGAGCAACTCGCGGGTTTCGCCGGAATAGGAAAGCGCGAGCACGGTGTCGCCGTCGTTGAGGATGCCGAGATCGCCGTGGAGCGCGTTGGTCGAGTCCATGACCACGGCGGTGGCACCGGTCGAGTTCAGGGTGGCAGCGATTTTCTGGCCGATATTGCCGGATTTCCCGACGCCAGTCACCACCGCCTTGCCGCGGTTTTCGAGCGAGCCGCGCAGGAGATCCACGGCATGGGTGAAGCGCGAGTCGAGGCGGGCCGCCATGCCGCGCAGCGCTTCGATTTCCGCCTCGATCACAAACCGCGCCTTCGCCAGATGGTCCATGCGCCATGACAAGCGCCGGAGGCCCGCCTTGGCAAGCGCGGAGGCGGACGAAAGGCCGCCATCGTAGGGCGTTTGGCTGGAACTTCCAACTCATTGATAATCAATTCCTCTAATCTATCAGAAATGGAGCGATGAGAACGATTTTTCAACGATTGGTAGCCTCCAGCCAAACGCCCTGGCCGCCATCGAATCGCGAATTTGCGCTTGGAGCGGCCTCCTTCTCTTCTATGCTCGCGCCCTGTCACGATAACAACCCGGCCATGAAAAACACCACCACCGCAGCCTTCGTCCTCGTCGCCTCCATCCTCGCCCCGGCCCATGTCGCCGGCGAGGCGGTGGATCTTTTCAATGGCAAGAACCTCGATGGCTGGGTGCAGCGCGGCGGCAAGGCGGAATACAAAATCGAGGGCGACACCATCGTCGGCGTTTCCAAGACCGGCACGCCCAACAGCTTCCTGTGCACCGCGCGAGATTATGCCGACTTCGTGCTCGAATACGAATTCAAGGTCGATCCACGGCTCAATTCCGGCGTCCAGATCCGCAGCAATTGCTACGATGTGGAAAGCACGGTGGAGTGGAAAGGCAAGACCATCAAAATCCCCGCCGGCCGCGTGCACGGCTATCAGGTCGAGATCGATCCCGACACCGACCGCAAGCGCATGTGGAGTGCCGGCATCTTCGACGAGGCCCGCCGCGGCTGGCTCTACCCAGCCGCCGGCAACAAGGAGCAGGAAAAGGCCTTCAGCGAGCAGGGCATGGCAATCTTCAAACCGAACGACTGGAACCACGTCCGCATCGAGGCCATCGGCGACAGCATCAAGACCTGGCTGAACGGCCAGCCGCGCGCCGATCTCAGGGACCCGCTGACCGCCAGCGGCTTCATCGCGTTGCAAGTTCACAGCATCAACAAGAAGGAGATCGAGGGCACCGAGGTGCGCTGGCGGAATCTGAAAATCACCGAAAAAAGCCCCGCGCCCAACACGCTCACCGAGGATGAGAAAGCCGCGGGCTGGCGCTTGTTGTGGGACGGCAAGACCCCTGACGGCTGGCGCGGCGCCAAATCCGAGAACTTCCCCGACAAGGGCTGGGAGATCAAGGACGGCGTGCTCACCGTGCTCGCCAGCGGCGGCGCGGAAGCAGCGGCCGGCGGCGACATCATCACCCGTGAGCGATTTTCCAACTTCGAACTGAAGCTCGAATTCAAGCTCACTCCCGGCGCCAACAGCGGCATCAAATACTTCACACAACCGAACCTCAATCCGATCACCGGCACCGGTGCGCCCGCCGCCACCGGCTCTGCAATCGGACTGGAATACCAGATCCTCGACGACGAACGCCACCCGGACGCCAAGAAAGGCACCGCCGGCAACCGCACGGTCGCCTCACTCTATGATCTCATGACCGCCTCCGCCGACAAGAAACCGGCACCCATCGGCGGCTGGAACCAGGCCCGCATCCTCGTCAAGGACGACAAGATCGAACACTGGCTCAACGGTGAAAAAGTTCTTTCCTACGTCCGCACCGCGCCGGAAACCAACGAGGCGATCATGTCGAGCAAATACCGCAAGATCCCCGGCTTCGGCCAATGGCCGGACGGCCACATCCTGCTGCAGGACCACGGCGACCGCGTTTCCTTCCGCAACATCAAGCTGCGGATTCCGTGAGCCTCCATGGGGCATCGGAAAACGGCAGCTCTTTATCCCGGCAGGGATTCCAGACAATAGCCGGGGGGCGAGGAGCGACAGCGACAACCACCCCCGGTTGGGATTCCAATTCATCCGCACCCCGGAGGGTGTGCAAAAAAGGCCGGCATACCACCGGAGCCCGCACGTTCCGCGACACTGGGGCGGACACGTTTGAATGCAAAAACCCCGGGTGATCGTCGCCATGGCGACTCGACCCGGGGCTCCTGATGTTTCCGATCACTCGGACCTCACCGCCGGTTGAGGGCGATCATCAGGAAATAGAGCAGCTGGGCGACAGAACCGACTGCCGCAGCCACATAGGTCATGGCGGCCCAGAACAGCGCGTTCTTCGCTTTTTCATGCTCCATGCTGGCGGCCAGGCCGCTGGCTTCCAGCCAGACGAGCGCGCGGCGGCTGGCATCGAACTCGACCGGCAGGGTGACCACCGAGAACAGGGTGGTGACGGCGAAAAGCCCCACCCAGATCCACAGCAGCGTCGGGTTGCTCATGATCCCGATCCCGAGCAGGCCGGCGATCATGATGAAATTGAGCATTTTGCTGGAGAGCTGGACCGCGGGCACCATCTTCGAGCGTAACTCGAGCCATTTGTAGGCCTGCTTGTGCTGGATGGCGTGGCCACACTCGTGCGCCGCCACCGCCGCCGCGGCCACCGAGTTCATGTGATAGACCGGTTCGCTGAGATTCACGGTTTTCTTGATCGGATCGTAGTGGTCGGTGAGCTGGCCCTCCACGCTGATCACCTTCACGTCATGGATGCCGTTCTGGCGCAGCATGCGCTCGGCGACCTGCGCACCGGTGAGGGCAAGGGGGATTTCCGAGTATTCGGAAAACCGGCGCTTGAGCATGCCGCTGATGAGCATGCTGGCCACCAACGTGACGCCAATGATGGCCAGATACAGCGGCGAGATGCCGGGCACGATGAATCCAAGAGTGAGTGGAAGCGATTCGTTGAACATGGCGGGAAAATATCCATTTTCCCCAAACCTGCAACCCGGATAGCCCGATTTTCTTCATTGATCGGTGAGGGGGGCGCCACCGCCCTGCCTTCTTGTCGTTTCAGCGCTGCCTGGACCCGATCTTCCGCACCGCAAGCCGGCTCCAATACCGCCGGTCCGCGCGGTCGACGAAACGATCGAAATAGCCCATTATCCGCCTGCGGGTCGCCACTTCCTCACCCGCCACCAACACCTCGTTCATCGCGTCCTGCGAAGTCACCGTGCGCAGCACCGGAAACCGCCCGCCGAGCGTCCGCCGCACCAGCGATTGCATCGTCCGATGCCCCGCACCGGTCACCAGGTTCACCGCCAACACTCCACCGGGCGCCACCGCGCGAGCCAGGTGGGCGAGCAGGTTTCCATCCATCGCTTGCGGACGGAAGACATCGGTTTTTCCCGCCAGATAGATGTCGTCGATGACCACGTCGAATGTGCGGCGGTTGGTCGCCAGCCACTGGTAGGCGTCGGCGATCCGGATCTCGATCCCCAGTTCATCGAGCGCCATGTGCTTCCGGGCGAGCGCGAGGATTTCCGGGTCGATATCGATGGCGGTGAAATCGGCGTCCGGCAGCAGATGACGCAGCACGCGCAGCGAGGTGCCGCCGGCCAGCCCGAGCATCAGCACCGAGCGCGGCGGATGGCTCTTCCCCAGCAGGGCACCGGCCGCGATCATGTCCCACGCCAGACCGGTGAGCAGCCGCCTCCGGTGGAACCATGCATGCACCGCCCCGGCCACACGGAACTCGACGGCGTCAGGCGATTTCCACACTTCCAATGCTTGATGGCCGGTGCGGACCGTTTGCACATGACGCATGGCCATGGAGTGGCGTGGAAAGCCGGCACTGGAAAGCGTGAAATCCACCCGCCATGCCGATTGCGAAAAATACGGATTGCGCGCCAGCGCGCGATGCATTGAGGTTCCGCCATGCGCACCTATCCGATTTCCAAGGAATTGTTCATCCGCCATCGCGACAAGCTCCGCGCCCTGCTCAAGCCCGGGGCCATCGTCATCGTCCATTCCAATGACATCTATCCGACGAATGCCGATGGCAGCATGGCCCATCACCAACAAAGCGACCTGATGCACCTCACCGGTGTGCGCCAGGAGGACACCGTCCTGGTGATGATGCCAGATGCGGTGGAACCCACCGAGCGCGAAATCCTCTTCGTGCGCAAAACCAGCGACGAGATCGCCGTCTGGGAAGGCCAGAAACTCACCAAGGACCAGGCTCGCGAGACAAGCGGCATCGAGCACGTCGAGTGGACGGAAAGCTTCGACGACCTCCTGCCACGGCTCATGGTCCAGGCGGAGCGCGTCTATCTGGCCACCAACGAGCACCCGCGTTCCGCGTGTGTGGTGGAAACGCGCAACGACCGCTTCGTGAAGGAATGCCGCGAGCGATTCCCTCTGCACCGCTACGAGCGGCTCGCCCCGCTCATGCACCGCATCCGCGTGATCAAGGACGAGGAGGAGATCGCCGTCATCCGCAATGCTTGCGACATCACCGAGGCCGGCTTCCGGCGCTTGCTCAAGTTCATCAAGCCCGGCGTCGGCGAGTGGGAAATCGAGGCCGAACTGCTCCACGAATTCGTCCGCCGCGGCTCGCGTGGCTTCGCCTATCTGCCGATCGTCGGCTCCGGCGCGAACGCCTGCGTACTGCATTACATCGAAAACCGCAGCCGCTGCGCCGATGGCGAAATGGTCCTGCTCGACGTGGCCGCGGAATACAACGGCTGGAACTCCGACCTCACCCGCACCGTCCCGGTCAACGGCCGCTTCACCAAGCGCCAGCGCCAGGTCTATGACGCCGTGCTGCGCATCTACCGCGGCGCAAACGACCTGCTCCGCCCCGGCATCCGACTCTCGGAATACCAGAAACAATGCGTCGAAATCGTGGAATCCGAACTCGTCGGCCTCGGTCTCATCGACGCCCGCGCCGCGAAGGAACAGGGCCCCGACAAGCCGCTCGTGAAGAAATACTTCATGCACGGCGTTTCCCACCACCTCGGCCTCGACGTCCACGACGTCTCCCCGCCGCACGAGCCGATCGCCGAAGGCATGATCCTCACCATCGAACCCGGCATCTACATCCGCGAGGAAAACCTCGGCATCCGCCTCGAAAACGACGTCCTCATCGGCGCCGACCGCAACATCGACCTGATGGAACAGATCCCCATCGAAGCCGATGAGATCGAGGAACTGATGAACGCATGATGCCTTGATGGCAACGCCGTCTCGATGAGCCGGCGGGCAGCGCTCTCTCGATGAGAGAGCATGGGAATGCGCTGGGAATGGGGTGTCGTTCGGCGGGCCGGAAGGTCGTGAAAGATCGCCTGTTTCGCATTCCACCCGCATGCGCCCCCATCGAGGGCGCGCTACCGGAGCGCGGACTTCAGTCCGCCTCATTCCCCTCCCGAAACAACCCGATGCCCTGCGCGCAAACACCGGCTTCGATTTCAGCGTTTCCGCTTCCAGCATTTCGGCTTTGATTCACCCATGGCCGAGGTCTTCACGCCGCCGAAACGCTCCGTGATCTTCGTTCACGGCTGCTTCTGGCACTGGCCTCATTCCAATCCAGGCTGCAGCGGGCTCTGCGGGTCGGTCATGGTCACACCGAGGCGCAGGAAGAGGCTGTCCCGGGTGAAGGATGAGCGCCGCAACTTGACCTCGACCTTGTCGATGCCGGCTCCGTGGAAATCGTTGACCGGAGTGATGATCACATTGCTGCCATCATGCACGAGCGGGCTCCAACCGGACAGATCGCTGCCGTGCTGGACCGCGATGGCGGTGTCGGGATTGGTCAGCGCGGCACGCCGACTGCGGTAGTTGAAGATCCAGTATTGCGGGTCGCCGGTGTCGTCGAATTCGGGAAGGAGTCCGAAGGCATTTTGCTGAGGGTCGGCCGCACCCAGCACCCACGCCATGCCATTCTTGATGCCGTCGCCGTTGGCATCGTCATCGGAGGACATCCCGCCGGCCCATGCGGTGAACTGCGTCTGGATGGTGGTGATGGTCGTCGAGCCGGTATGGCCGGCACCGTCGTCCACGGTCAGTGTCAGGTTGGTTCCGGAGGCGGTGGGCGTCACGCTGACATCGTTCAACACGCCGGCGACGAATTTTGCCGAGGATCCGCTGAAGCCGCCAGTACCGCCGAATTCCACCGTGCCGGTGAAATCCTCGACGGTGACGCCTGCGGCGTCTTGGGCCGTGATGGTGATGCCGCCGATCGGTGTGTCCACCGTCTGCAGCTCGCCGATTCCCGCGATCGCGAAGCGATCCAGCGGCCCCGCCACCACTCCGATGACGAATTCCGCGAGATAGGCGTCCTGGCCCGGTTCGCCCGTGACACCATCGCCATCCTGGTCGACCATGTTGCCGAAGGCGTCGGGAAGCTGAGGGCCAAGCGTCAGAGCGTAGTCGCCCAAAGCGGACTGGAGCGGGAAATCGATGCGCAGCAGGGAATTGCTGATCCAGCGAAAGCCGGTGGCGGTGATGGCTCCCGCCGGGCCGGTGAAGGAATCGATGTCCGCCAGCGAGAATCCGCCGGTATCCATCGGCTGCGAGAAATCCAGCCACACCGACCCGACGCTTTCGGGATCGATCCCGGACGGGTTGTGCGCCACCACACGCGGGAACGGAGGGACGGTTTGTTCGGAGACGCCCTTCACGACGATGGCATCGACTTGCCAGCCGGTTGCACTGGCGGTGCCGGCCGAGTCAACCAAGCCCCAGCGCACTTTCATGCTTTCATTGAAGTCACCCAGGATCTCGCCCGTGAACGAGACCAGCGGGACGGAGTAATCGATCCACGCTCCGTCGTTCACCGGGCCGCCGTAATGCCTGTAAATCCTCTTCCATGCTCCACCATACCACACGTCGACATACAGGGTATCGAGCTGCCCGGCACCTTTCCAACCCTTGAAGGTGAGCGTCACGTCCTTGTGATTCCCACAATTGATGGTGGGGGTGGCGATCCAGGTGTTCTCGCCCGAGCCATAATTTCCTGTGAGGTTCTGCGCGATGATCGGTCCGCCATCGAATGCGGCGCCGGGTCCGCTGATGCCGTTTTCAGCTGGAGTGCCGATCTGCCATTTTCCGACGCTGGTGGAATAACTGTATCCGGAATTGAGCGTGTCGATTCCCACCAGATCGCTCCAGATGGTCTCCAATCCCTGACCGGAGGCCACCACCCAGACGAGGGCCACATAGCTGTCGTCCACCAGTTCGCCCTCGGTGCCGTCCTGATCCTGATCGAGGCGGGTGCCGTTGATATTCTCGATTTCACCGCTCAACACCATGCGATAGTAGCCCAATGCGGCTTGCGGGGCGAATCCGACGGTGAGTTCGGTGTTTCCATTGGCCCATGAAACTCCGGTGATGGATGGCGAGAGATCGACGCCTGCGGGCCCGGTGAAGGAGCGGATGTGCTCGCCGATTGAGAACGCCGCCGGATTCATCGGCGCGCTGAAGGTGACGGTGAGTTGCGACAGCGGGCCCGAAGCCGGCGTGGTGGGTTCGGGCGATTGCGAGACGACGATGGTCGCGAGATTGGTGATGGTGAATGCTCCGCTGTCCACGGAAACAGTGGGCTTCTGGGGGTGGGAAAGCGTGAGCCTCACGGTGTAATCGCTGCCGACGGGCAGACCCGCGGGCACGGTCCACTGCAAGCTGCGGTTGATGGCGTTGAATCCGCTGGAGATGGTGTTGCGCAGCTGGCCTCCCTTGTAAAGCTGGACGCTGGCGCTGTAGTCCATGTCGCCTCCCTTGAAGGTGATGGTCCGGCTGGTGCCTTCGAGCCATTCGGCTCCGCCGGCCGGGCTGGTGACCGCAAGCGCGGCGCGCGCCGTCCGGTTGGCTGCGAAGGTCGCGCCATACTGGCCGCCGCCGTTCTTGATGAGCATGGCATTGTTGGCCCCGAGGGAAGGGTTGTTGCCATTGAAGCCGTAGCGGGTGGAAGTGGAGCCGCTGTAGCCGAGCCCGCCTTGAAAATAGCGCGGGTCCGCTGTCGGGTCGCCAAGGACGTTGTAGCCGTTCACCGCACCGGTCCTGGCACCCAGATAGGTCACGGCGGGATTTGCGAAATAGGGAACGCGGGTGCCCCAGTTCCAGTCGTAGGCCATGATGGTGCGGGCCTTGGTTCCATTGGTTCCAACAAACCGCCAGCCATAGCGCGAGTGGCTGGTGGCCTGCGAGGAATCGCCCCAGCTGTGGTCGCAGCCGAGGTTGTGACCCAGCTCGTGGGCGAAGGTGATGCGGTTGCTGGTCATGTAATCGCGGGCGACAATGCTGGAGGTTCCGGGCAGATAGGCGATGCCCGCGCTGCCATCGGCCTGTTTGACCACGAATGATTTGAAATCGGCTCCCAGCTCGCTGGCGTAATCGGATACCGTGTCGAGCGCGCCATTGGTGGTGTTGTTCAGGTCGCCGAGTTCACCGCTCATCGAATTGCTCACATTTCCGGGAAAGTTGTAATCCGGATCCTCGATGGTTCCGAGCAGCACCAGCTCGGTATCGGTCACCAGGCTGTTGGCGAAGGCGGTGCTCATTCGGTCCACAGAGGCGATGATGCGTGCCTCGATCTGGGACACGCCGCCATCCTCGATCCGGGCCTGCCGATCGTAACCCACCACCACATCGATCGTGGTCCAGCCGGTGGTGTCCCGGGCAGGGTCGCCGTTTTCGGAGGGAAACGCCTCCAAATCGATGCCACTGGCGGAAAGTTCCTGACTGAGGCGCTGCGCGGTTTCCTCCGGAGTCTCGCCCGGGTTGCCGCACATGGCCGTCATGGTGCTGGAATCCAGCTCGCGCACCATCATGTGGCCATCGGCCAGTATGCGGTATTCGAGATGCTGGTATCTGGCATGGCGGGCGATGGTGCCGTGTATGATGCCGTCGTGGTAAACCAATTGCACGTCACTGGTTTCCTCCTCGCCGCTTACCCGGCCCGTCAGCGTGTGGCTCTGCGCGGAGCGGCTTTTCACGGCGCGAATCTCGAGTTCCAGCACCTCGCCGCCAGTGGTGGGAGCCAGCAGCCGGCTCGTCCGCCCGTCGATCACCTGGTCCAATGCGGCGGTATTCAGGACCATGCGGCGGGCGCGCAAGGTGTGCAGGTCCGTTTCCTCGGGAAGCAGTTCGAGACGGCCGTCCGCCGGTGTCATCGCCAGAACCGCGGCTTCGCTCCCCGCCCGGCCATCGGCCAAGTCACGAATGACCGGCGCGGGATGGCTGCGGCGTTGGTTTTCCCCGCGCTCGAATGGGATTGCGGGCTGTGGTTCGCCAGTTTGTGAAAAGACCTCGGGCGGATATGACGCGCGGGACGCATCCCGGGCGCCCGGAGAGGCCCCGGCCTGTTCCGCAGTGGAGCCTTGCATTTCCCCGGAACTATGAGCGCGGGGGACAAACGACCTCTGGATGACCAGCAGCAACAGCAGGACAAGAAGCGCAAGCGCGAGGGCGGGATTGGATTTTTTCATGACGCGGAATCCGGACCATCGGATGGCATGAGAGGTTTGGCCAGCCGGATATCGAGTGGCCGCCGCACCCTCAATAAAGGGCAGGCATCACACCCGCAGGCAGGTGACCTCGACTCCACGGGTCTCCACACTCTCTTGCTCGCAGCCCTCGAACGACTGCTTCCATTCGCCGGAGGGGTCATACCAGAAGACCAGGCGGTGACGGTGGAAACAGAGGTTCAGGCTGTCGTGGATGCGTTGGTCGGACATGGGGTGCAGATCAAGAAACAGATGCGGTTTTCCGGTCGGAGCGGCGCTTGGGTTTGCCGGATGGTTTTGAGGAAGCGGTTTTTTTCACCGTTGCCAACGTGACTTCACGCACGAGCACCGCTCCAGGTATGCCGAGATGGCTGTGAAGGGAGCGGATCATGGGCAGGCTGAGCGGACGTTTCCTGTTCAGCACTTCGGACACCTTGCTCTTCTGGCCGATAAACGGCACGAGGTCCTTACGATGCAGGCCGAGTTTCCCCATGCACTCCAAGGCGCTGAGCGTCTCTTGGCCAAGGCATTCGACAAGCTTGGCGACTTGGTCGCTCGCCGGGAATGCGACGAGTGCCTGCAGGAGGGTTTCGAACATGAATTCGACGAAAGCCGAGGATTCGCCCGCTTTGTCGGAAACGGCGAGGACGCGATAGTAGTCGGCCTGAGGACGCGCTTTCCGGCAATCACCGCCGTGACCTGCTCCAAACTGAGCGAATTGTTCTCGATGGCCAGCGAGGCGTGGATGCTGCGGAGCCGATTCTCACGACGCAGCCGGGGCAATGGCGGCTCGGCGGACCTGATGCCCAGACGCCCGATCTCTTCCCCGATTCCGGCCACCAGATCGAGAATGCGGGGTGTCAAGTTGGTGGTTCATTTGGTGCGTCAATGGGCTTTGATCTCGTTCTCCGGGAACAAAAAGGCGGCCAGCCATTCGGGGTTTTCCGCCCGGATGGAGTGTTCCACTTCATACGGAATGACCGGCCGATGAAACAAGCCGATCTCATTGCCCTTGGACAAAATGCCCGCCTCCCGCAGCATGGCGAACAGGACACTGCGGACTTTGCCGGAGGTGGATTCTGATCGCTTCAGCAACTCCGGGTGAGCGGGCGTTTTCTCTTCAATGAAGCGGCGGTAGTCGGATTCACGAAGGACTTGGTCTTGGCGCTCCAGTTTCG
>JBMTCD010000099.1:0-12293 GCA_049430545.1 Luteolibacter sp. | reverse complement strand
CCCCCGGACTCGGCACCCCCGCCACCCGCTCTGACACCATCGAGGGACTCATCAGACAAAAATACCTCGCCCGCGACGGTCGCGATCTCCACGTCACCGGCAGCGGCATGCGGCTCATCGAGCTGGTCCGCGACATGCACATCGAGGGTCTCTACTCGCCCAGGCTCACCGGCGATTGGGAATACAAGCTGCGCCAAATGGAACAAGGCCAGCTTCGCCGCGACGACTTCATGAACGAGATCGTCGCCTACACCAACGAGATCGTCAGCAAGGCGAAAAAACGCGCCGAGGAGGCCAAAAACCAGCTTTTTCCCGACCTCAAGATCGCCTGCCCCGCCTGTGGCGCGGAAGGGCTGCGCCAGACCGAGGCCACCTACGAGTGCCGCCAGCCCGACTGCAAGTTCAAGGCCAAGAAGCACATCGCCGGACGGCTGCTCACCGAAGCGGAAGCCTCCGAGTTGTTCAGCAGGAAATTCGTCGGCCCGCTCACCGGTTTCAAATCGAAGTTCAACAAGCCCTTCGACGCCGCGCTCGAGATGGACGACAAGTTCAAGATCAACTTCGTCTTCGAGGGCGACGACAAGAACGACATCGAACTCACCGAGGAGCAGGTCATCGGCGAAGTCCAGTTGCAGGACGGCCGCACGATGAAGCTATACGAAAGCGAGAAGGCTTATCACGTCCCCGAGCTCGTCACCAGGAAGGAGCCGGGCGGCATCCGCATCGGCAAGAGCATCCTCCATCACGAGATCACCGCTGATCAGGTGAGGAAACTCCTCACCCACGGCAGGACCGACGTCATCAAGGGCTTCGTCTCCAACCGCACCAAGCGCAAGTTCGACGCCCATCTCACCTTCGATCCCGATGAAGGCAAGATCGGCTTCGAGTTCCCGCCCCGCCCGCCGAAGAAGACGGCGGCGAAAAAGGCCGAGTGAGTGCAGCGGCGGTCTGTGACCGTCGCTGACTGGCATCCAGCCCGGGAAACGAATGAACAAGCTGCCTGCGGATCATTGAGATCGACGCTCGCAGAGCGCCGCTGGAAACTTCCGTTATGCAGCGCTCCAGCATCGGCTCCAAGACGGCCGCGGCTGCAGCTCCAACGACGCTTGCGGATTTCCCTTCCATCAAACCGGTTCCTCGGATTCGTCCGGCGCGAGCAGGCCGCGGTCCACGAGGAAACGGTCCGCCGCCCGGATGGTCAGCTCGAAGTTGCGGTGGCTCACGTTGAAGTTGAAGAACGGGTGGTCCGCCTTCTCGAAGTCCACCAGCTCGCAGCGGTTGCCCCAGAATCTCACCTTGCGCGCGAACCGCTCGACCTCGCCGAAGGGCGTGATGCGGTCGGACTTGCCGTGGAACAGGATCATCGGCGGCAGCTTGCGCCGGATCAGGGAAGTCGGGCTCAGGCGCTTGGCGCTGCGCGCGTCCTGAAAACGGCCGCGGGCTGTGCCTTTGGCCACTGTGTTGACCAGCGCGCTGAAAAGCACCAGCGCTTGCGGCCGGCAGTCGAGCCCGTCCACCGGCGGCATCGCCTTGGGCTTGGGCATCGCGGTGAGCAGCGCGAGCATGGCCCCGCCGGCGGCACCGCCCGCCACCACGCGGTCGGGATCGAGATTGAAGGTGTCCGCATTGTGGCGCAACCAGCGGATCAGGTCGCGAGCGTCGTCCAACGCCTCCGCCGGGCCCGTGCCGTGGCGCGAACCACAGCGCGTTTCCGCCGCCACCGCCACCGCCCCGCGGCTGGCGAAATGCAGGCAGTGCGGCACAAACTGTGCCGGCGTGGGCGTGTCCCAGAAACCGCCGTGGAAAAACACCACCACCGTGCGCGGCGGCCCCTCCTGAAGGTTTTCCGGCAGGAACACATGCGCCTGCACCGGCCCCTGCGGCCGTTCCTGATAGATATAAGTCGCGGCGTCCTTGAGGATCTCGCGATCACGCGCCTCGCCGATCGGTGCCACTCGTTGCAAAATACTGCTCATAGGTCGGGGGAAATGCCGGCACGGTCCGCATGCGGCGCGCGATTTGTTTGTTGTGAAAGGGCGGGGCTTGTCCAATGGTTTCGCACATGAATCGCCTGATCTGCTGCCTTTCCGCCGCTCTGGCGGGCATTTCCACTGCCCAGGACGATCTCCGCCCGGCGCTTGAACGCAGCTACGAGACCTGGCGCGCGGCGATCGTCGGGCGCGACGTCCCCGCCTGGCAGCGCGTCACCGCGCCCCACCGCCAGATGGAGGTGCGCAACCGCATCGTTTCCGAAAAGCGCGCGTTTCCGGCCGCCGTATTCGAACTTCCCGCGCCGCCGCCCTCGCTCCAGGGCCTCAAGTTCCTCGATGCCGCGCGCAATGGCCCCACCGCCAAGGCATCCTACTTCGGCAAAATCGATTTCGGCGTCGGAGGAGCCCCCAGCGACAACCTGCTGGTCCTTTCCTTCGTCGCCGGCAAGCGTGGCTGGCTTTACGACCGCGCCGATTTCGTCAATCTCGCCGCCCTGCCCGAAGTGCGCGCGGAACTGGCCGCCGGGAATTTGAAATACCTCAAGGAAACGCCCGAGGCACGACCCAGCGGACAAGTGCCGCCGGTGCCCATCGCCGCCCCGCCCGCCAAATACATCGCCAAGGTCTATGCCTTCTGCCCCGGGCGCGAGGTGCGCGTGCAGGTCAACAAGATCAGCCATCACCGCTTCGCCAACGCCCGGGAGGCGGAAATCGTCATCGGCGGCGCACGCGATGGTCCCAATGAAGTGCAATACGCCATCCGCAAACTCGAGGGCGGCACCGGCAAGGAAGCCATGACCATCCGCGTCTATCTGATGTCCGAAACGCCCGGCGTGAAACCCGTGAAAGCATTCGAATACCAAATCGACGAAAACGGGACACCGGATCCCGCCGGCAGCGGCCGCTTCATCGTGGACGCCGCCACCGTCGCCAAACTCAACGGCCGCTGATCCGGCCAAATCCACGATCCACAATCCCCCGCCTTGCCGCTCCTCCTCGCCATCGAATCCTCCTGCGACGAAACCGCCGTCGCCATCGTCCGCGGCGAGCCCGGTCAAGCTGCGGCAATCCTCGCCTCCGTGGTCGCCTCGCAGATCGAACTCCATCGCGAGCACGGCGGCGTGGTCCCGGAACTCGCCTCGCGCAACCACTCGCTGCGCCTCCGCGGACTGGTCGAACAAGCGCTGGCCGAAGCCCGCGCCGCAATGCCGGAAATCGACGCCTTCGCCGCCACCACCGGGCCCGGTCTCGCCTCCTCGCTGCTGATCGGCAGCACCGCCGCCAAGGGCATGGCCTGCGCGCTCGGCCGGCCGTTCCTCGGCATCAACCACCTCGAAGGCCACCTGCTCTCGCCCTTCCTGCATGAAACCCGCGTCCCGCCGCACCTCGCGCTCATCGTCTCCGGCGGCCACACGCTGCTGCTCGATGTCGAGGGACCGGGAAAATACCGCAAGCTCGGCGGCACCCGCGACGACGCCGCCGGCGAGGCCTATGACAAGGTCGGGAAACTGTTAGGGCTGCCCTACCCCGGCGGGCCGGAAATCGAAATCGCCGCCCGCTCCGGCAATCCCGCAGCCTTCGATTTCCCGCGCTCGATGCTGCACGATCCGCACCTCGACTTTTCCTTCTCCGGCCTCAAGACCGCCGTGCTTTACACTTTGCAAAAACTTCCGCCGCCGCTCCCCGTCGCCGATCTGGCCGCCTCGTTTCAGCAGGCCGTCATCGAGATCCTCGTCGGCAAGACGCTGCGCGCCGCCCGCCACAGCGGCCGCAAAACCGTCGCCCTTTCCGGTGGCGTCAGCCTCAACCGCGCGCTCCGCGCCGCCATGCAGGATGCCTGCGACCAGGCCGGACTCCAACTCGTCGCCGCCGACCCCGCGCTCTGCACCGACAACGCCGCCATGATCGCCTTCGCCGCCCTGCTCCGCCACCTCAACGGCGAACAATCACCGCTGAGCGAGGACATCCACCCGAGCCTCCCGCTCGCCGCAGCCGGCTGACCACATCCCCGCGCTACACGGCCGCGCTCACGATGCCTTCGTCGGTCTCGCGCTTGAGACGGAGCTGGCCGCAGGCGGCATCGATGTCATGGCCTTTTTCCAAGCGCAGGGTGGCGGTGACTCCGGCTTTCACCAGCACCTCGCGGAACGCGCGGCAGCGGGTGTCCGAAGGGCGAGTCCAATCAAGACCCTCCACCGTGTTGTAGGGAATGAGATTCACCTTGGCGCGAAGCCGGCACGCGTGGCGGGCGAGCATGGCCGCCTGCTCGAGCGAGTCGTTGACCTTATCTATCAGAATGTATTCGAGCGTGAGTTTCTGGTTTTTCCGCTGGTTCCAGAAATCGAGCGCATTGAACAACTCGGCGAGCGGCCACTTGCGGTTGACCGGCATGATCTGCTGCCGGACATCGTCCGTGGCACCGTGCAATGAAATGGCCAAACGGATCTGCTGCGGGTGTTCGGCGAGCCGGCGGATCTGCGGAACGAGCCCGGAAGTGGAAACCGTCAAGTGCCGTGCGCCGAGGTGGAGTGTTTCCTTGCCGGTGATGAGGGCGATGGCGGCCAGCAGGTGGTCGAGATTGGCCAGCGGCTCACCCATGCCCATGAATACCAGGTTGTCCACCCGCTCGCCGGAAAGCCGTTCCGCCGCGATCACCTGGCCGGCGATTTCCCCCGCATCCAGATTGCGCGTGAATCCGGCAAGCCCGGAGGCGCAGAACCTGCACCCGTAGGCGCATCCCACCTGCGAGGAAACACACAGCGTGTGGCGGTCCGATTTCTCGCCGTAAAGCGCGGGATTGGCCGGGATCAGGACGCTTTCGACGTAGCGGCCGTCGTGGAGACGGAAAAGGAACTTCCGCGTGGTGTCGGCGGATCCTTGGGTGTCCGCGTGTTGCAGTGCGGACACACGGTATGCGACGGCAAGCTTTTGCCGCAGCGCCGCAGGCAGGTTGCTCATCGCATCGAATGACACGGCCTTCTTTTTCCAGATCCACTCCAGAATCTGGGCACCACGGAATGACGGCTCGCCCGCAGCCACCAACCAAGCGGCCAGCGTGTCCGGAGCGATGCCTGTGAGTGCGGGAAGCGTCATCAAAGCTGAATCATTGAAAAAAACCGTGCCGCCGGGGGGACTCGAACCCCCACGGGCCTTGCGGCCCAACGGATTTTAAGTCAGTCAGGGCAAAAGTACAGGCATTGATTTTCAGTGGGTTACTTCTCTTTGAAAATATTTATTACGGCTATTCTTGCAAAATTGTGGCGATTGTGGCTGCATCTGGGGTGAAAACTACGGATCAAAAATCTGCTGGGTTTTATGGCACGCAAGACCGAATTCAACCACATTAAAACCAAACGAGGGTGGATGGTTTCCTGCCCGCCGGGACTCTCGGCATCCGGATTACGCGAACGATGCTATTTCAAGACCCGCGACAAGGCGCGCGAGTATGCCGCCGACTTGCGGGAGAAAGCCAAGTTGAACGGTGAGAACGCCCTAGCGATCCGCCCGGCATTGGCCGAGGCTGCCGTCCAGGCCGAGTCCATCCTCGAACCATGGGGACTGTCGCTGGTTGAAGCGGCTCACATTGCTGCCGCCATCCGCAAGCGTGAAAGCGAGAGTCGTCCGCTCGAAGAGGCAACCGCCGCATGGCTGATCGCCTGTGATGGGTTGAGACCCCGCACCGTGGAAGGATACCGCCACCTTGCAAGACGCCTCGAAATAGCACTGGCCGGCCGACTTCTTGCCAACATCACCGCAGAAGATCTTCAGGCCGTAGTTGCTCCTCCGGGTGCCGTAGGAGCAGCCGTCATGGGACGTATCCGCACCGCCCGCGCTTTTTGGAGATGGGCTGCGAGCAAAGGATGGTGCCAGGCTGATGTCTTTGATGGCGTGGAAGCCCCCAAGGGCAACACCGACGGGGAGATCGAAGTTCTGACGCCGGCTGAGGCAGAGGCGTTGCTCAGGGCCGCGGAGAAACACTACCCTCAAGCCGTGGCATCCTACGCACTGCAACTCTTCGCCGGTATCCGCGCCGAAGAACTGGTCAGACTCGAAGCCCGGCATGTCACGTCACACGGCATAGACATGCCAGCAAGCGTCACGAAGAAGAACCGCCGCCGTCACATTTCCCCGAATGACACGCTCATGGTTTGGTTGAAACGCTATCCGTTCAGCCCATGCGTTAACTGGGACGAGGTGAACAAAGCTTGCCGAAGACTCGCCGGTTGGGCGGTGGAATCCCGTTTGCTCAAGGACCCGCCCAAACCAACCAAGGGACCTTGGCCTCAGAACGCATTACGTCACAGTCATGCGAGCTATTCCATTGCCGCAGGCGTGTCGCTGGAAACTCTGTTGTTCGAGTTTGGACATGCGGGGACACCTGCCCTGCTTAGGTCAAACTATGTCGGCAGGGTAACCAAGAAAGCCGCGCTCGAATTCTTCGCCCTCGTGCCAAAGCCAGCCAAGGGCCGGAAATCCGTTAAAATCGAAACCATCAAAGTCGCATGAAGATGAGCAAAGAAAAACGAATCGCGACAATCAGCTACGGTGATGGTGAGATTCAAACGCCAATTGAGATCGACGTTGACGAGCATTGGAATGGGGTGCTGGAGCGAACGCCGGAGGAACGTTTGAACTTCGTTTCCAGTCCTTT
The DNA here is from genome assembly GCA_049430545.1 of Luteolibacter sp. GTDB lineage: Bacteria > Verrucomicrobiota > Verrucomicrobiia > Verrucomicrobiales > Akkermansiaceae > Luteolibacter. The sequence goes on along the minus strand of JBMTCD010000099.1, from coordinate 5,651 downwards.
CCATTTTCTGATCCATCTGCAGCACATGGAATTGCCGACCTCGATCAAAGACCGCTTCTACGCGCACTATTGCAAGCCGTCCGCTGTCAAGGCCCGCGATGTCGCGAGGTGGGGCCTTGTCGCCTCTAACTACAACAACGAGCTGAGTATTCTTTATGCGGTCGATGACTTCAATCAGAGGCGTATTGCCGGATGTTACAAAGATCGTCCCGGCTTGTTTGACATGGACATGCTCCGCTTTTGCATTGGTTTCGCGGAGATCGTGCGCAAGCGTGACGTGTCAGCGCTCCGCAGGATGGTAAAGATTCTTGAAAATGGAGGACTGCCCCAAGGAGAACGCGGCGGGCTGGATTCGGAAGATGGATGCATGTTGGAAAAATTTGTGGAGCTGCATCTTCAATCGCGTTCGCTGCCAACAAAGAAAGCGTTGCGCGAAGCGTGTAAAATTGGTGGCCTCAACCCAGAGGAAGTGGCCGCAGCGCGGATGAAAAAACTGGGGTTGTCAGGGTTGCCGGAAAAAACCGAAATTTGATTTTCCGGGTAGGGGCAAACGGTCTCTTGTCTGTGAATGCTAGGCAGCGAAATGAATGAGCTGCCTATTGCAAAACAACCAGCACAAGCCCCGCTGCTTGTGTCCGCATCCGCCATCGCCAAGGACCTCAGCGTGACCGCGCGTTACGTTCACATGCTGGCGGAACAGGGTAAAATACCGGTGGTGCGCTTCGGACGCCGCTGCATCCGATTTTCAAAGCCTGAGGTTCTCCGCGCTCTTGGCATCAACACGGAGGCCGCGCCTGGGGCATCCAGATGAGCGCAACGGAAAAACGAAAACGTGGGAGGGAAAAAGGATCAGGCCTGAGCACCGACACTACGCAAGCCAACGGCGGGACAATTGGCCCTGCCATCCCGGCGAACATCAACAACCTCAGCCGCTACGAAGCCGCGCGATACTATGTCGATAAGCTTGGCTGGATCGTTCTTCCCCTTTACGGACCAGATCAAGGTAGGATCAAGGAGCGCGGCAAAGGTGTCGCCATCAAAGGGTGGAAGCAAACCACCCTTGAGGATTGCGATCCTGACTATCTGGCAAAACATTTTGGCGGCAGGAAGGGCCGCAACCTCGGTTGCCTCATCAGCGGCGATTTTGTCCATGTGGATCTGGACTCGAAGCCGGATGCCGGGGCATCGGTCATGCAATGGCTCCCAGGGGTGCCGTCGTTGGCAACGGTCCCGCGCGAGCGCACCTCGGGAGGAGTTCATTTGGTGTTCCGGTGCCGCGACCTGCCGGTGTCCGTTCAATTGGCAAAAAGTGCCATCGTCAATCAGATCAATGACACCGTCACCGCCGAGTTGTTCATTCCGGGGCTTCCGCTGGTATTGTCACCCTCCGTCCATGTCACGGGACACAAATACCACTGGGAGGTGACCGGCGAAATCCCGCTGGTAAATTGGGCGGATCTCCGTGCCTGGTTCGGGTTCAGTGCCGAGGCCGAAAAGAAACAGGGCAAGAACAAGGACAAGAGCTGGAAGAACCAGTGGTCGAGCGACCTTCGTACGGTCAACCTGCCCGCGGTTCTCGGGGAACTCGAAATGCTCGGCGAGTGCCTTGATCCTGATACCTACAAGTGGTCCATCCTCTGCCCATGGCGCGGTGACCACAGCAGCGATGATGGGAATTCCCCCGACGGCGGCACGGTGATTTTCAATCAACCCGAGCGGTTGCCGGGTTTCAAATGCCTGCATGCCCACTGCGCAGAGCGCAAGGCAAAGGACCTTCTGGAATGGATCGAGGCCGCCAAGCCAGGACTTATCGATTCGCATTGCACACGCGAGCGCCAGTGGAACGAGGCACAGCGGACGATGGACGGGCGTGCCAGGGTCGTACTGCCCGGTGTCGGTCGGCCGGATTCCGAATTTGCCACCGAGGTGGGTTCGCTGATGGCGCCCCGCTTGGTATGGTTCCGAAAAGGTCAATCGGTTTGCACGGTGGCGATGCGCCGAATCTCGGAAAAGATCAGCACGTTGGGGTTTTCGCCGATTCAACCGGTGGAGGCGGTCACGGCAATCGAAGCGTTCATCGAGACCGGCGTGCTCAAGGAAGTCGAGGTAGATGGAGAGAAAACCCTTGAGTTCATTCCGGCAAGCATGTCCCGCGAGTGCGCCGGAAAACTGTTAGCCTCGCCCCAGTTTCGGGAACAATTGCCGGAGATCATCCGCATCCTGGATCTGCCGCTGCCAATTGCGTGCGGCGGCGAGATCGTGTTTCCGAAGCTCGGCTACGACGCGAGGTTCTGCTCTTACTGTCCGGAAAACGCACCGCAGCCCGTGCCGATGGGGTTGGAGGAGGCGCTCGGACTGCTGCGGGAGCTACATGCCGAGTTCTGCTGGAAGAACTCGCAAAGTCTGGTCCACGCGCTCGCCCGCATCATTACCCCCTACTGCCGCGGGCTGATGGGCTGGGACGCGCGACCGCCCCTCTGGCACTTCGCCGCGAACCGTCCACGGGCCGGCAAGGACTACTTGGCCGCCGTCAGCCAGCTCACCTACGAGGGTCGAACCTGTGAGGATGCTCCTATCGACCGCGATAGTGAGGAAACCCGCAAACGCCTCACGGCTGCACTGATGTCAGGCCGGCGAATGATGCACTTCGCCAACTGCCAGGGGCACATTCAGGATCCGCATTTCATTGGCATCATCACCGCCAAGACCTTCGCCGCCCGCAATCTCGGCAGCACCGAGGCCAAATCCGACCTGGTTTTGCCCAACGAAATCGAGTTCAGCCTGTCAGCCAACGTCGGCCTGACATTCCGTGAGGATGTTGAACCACGGACGCGCCGGATTGACCTGGAATTCTACGAGGAAAATCCGAACGGCAGGAATTTCAGAAAGCCCGACCTCCACGGGTGGGTGCTCGACAACCGCACGCGGATACTCGGTGCCGTCGCCGCTTTGGTGCAACATTGGATGTCCCACGGGTGTCCGCCGGGAAAAACCCCGTTCAACTCGTTTCCCGAGTGGGCGCGAACCGTCGGTGGGATCATGACGTGCTGCGGATTGGGTGATCCGTGTCTGCCCCATGAGAGCGAGCCGGAAATCGGCGGCGACCGACTGGAGCGGGCGATGCGGGCGATCTATCGGATCGGCCATGAGAATCACCCGGACGAATGGATCTCCAAGGCCCGGCTTTTCGAATTGCTCGATGCCGCCACCGACAATGACGACATCGGTTTTTTTGCCATCGGCTGTGATTCCCTTTCGTCGCGGGAGGCCCGGACCCGGATGGGCAAGGCCATCCGCCAGTTCCGCGGTCGCCATCTGGGCGGAATCCAGCTTCTCGTGGACGATCACGGGAAGGGCCAGCGCCAGTCGGTCATGTTCACGCAGCCATCGTCGCCCGATGTGGTCGATCTCGACACCTTTTTCGGGACGGACGGGACGGGGCGGGAGACGCGGTCTGTCTCAGGCGACCGGATTGAATCCCGTCCTGCAAACCAAGGTGACATGCAAGTAGCGAACGCCTGTTCCCGCCCAGCCGCAGTGCCATTCGACAAACCCCAAGCCGTCCTTTGCACGAGTCGCGGCGACCTCGATCGGATTGCTGCCGACCTGGACGGAGCCTCTCGTGTTGCGCTGGACATCGAGACATACGGTCCCCGCAAGGGCGACGGACTCGATCCGTGGAAAGGCGACATCCGACTGCTCACCGTATCGAAACACGGCGGCACGATCTGGACGATCGACCTGCGCGCCACCGGCTATGACCTCGGCCCACTCAAGACGGTGTTGGAACAGACGACCGTCATCGCCCACAATGCAAAATTCGATCTGCTCTGGCTACGACTGAAATGCGGTCTCAACCCTCGCAGCGTGCATTGCACACTCACCGCCGCCCGCCTGCTGGTGGCCGGCACCAAACCCGGCAACGATCTGGACAAATGCCTGGAGCGGTATCTGCAAATACCGCCGGGCACCGACCATAGTCGCTCAGATTGGGCATCCATGCTGCTCACCGCCGACCAACTCGCCTACGCGGCTCGCGATGTGGCCTACCTCCACGATTTGTTAGGCGTGATGCTCCATGAAATCGAAATATCGCGGCTGGATGAGGTGTGGTTGCTGGAATCGAAGCTGCTGCCCTGCGTCATCGACATGGAGGCAAACGGGATTCACGTCTCACTGGAGAAGCTGATGGAAGTGGCCCCGGTCGCCCGCCAGCGCGAGGCCCGGGCCACCCACGAACTCCGCATCGCACTCGGAAGCCCCGCCCTCAACCCGGCGAGTCCGGGCCAGTTGCTAGCCGCCCTTCGTGCTGCGGGATTGAAACTGGATTCGACCAAGGAGGAATCTCTCAAGGCGGTGGACGATGGACGACTCGTGCCACTTGTACTGGCCCTTCGTGAGGCGGGTAAACAAAGCCAGCAGGCGGAAACTCTGATCAAACACGTCCAAACGAACGGTCGCATTCACGGACGCTTCGAACCGCTTGGTACCGCCACCGGCAGGTTCTCAGCCAAGGAACCCAACTTGCAGAACATCGGTCGCGGCGAATTGCGCGAGGCGTTTGTCGCACCCGCCGGTCGATGTCTCGTGGTGGCGGACTACTCCCAGATTGAACTGCGGGCCGCTGCGGCCATCGCAGGTGAGGGAAAAATGATAGATGCCTACAAGTCGGGGATCGACCTTCACAAGCTCACCGCCGCGTGTGTCATGGGGAAACCGGTGGATGAAGTGACCGGGCCCGACCGCCAGTTGGCCAAAGCGGTGAACTTCGGCCTGCTTTACGGACAATCCGCCCCAGGCCTCGTCCGCTACGCAGCTGCTGCCTATGGTGTGACCATGACAGAAGACCAGGCTCGGGCGATCCGGGGAGCTTTCTTCCGTTCCTATCCCCGGCTACGCCAATGGCATGGAGTGAGTCACAATCAGGCAGAGCGGGCTGTCGCCGAGGTCCGCACGCGCATAGGACGCCAGCGACTGATCCCGAGCGCCGCCAGCACATGGGAGCGTTTCACCGCATTGGTCAATACACCCGTGCAGGGCGGAACCGCAGATGGCATGAAGCGGGCGATTACGCTTGTCGCCAGTCGCCTGCCCGAAGGCGCGATGCTTGTTTCCACGGTCCACGACGAACTGATTGTCGAGTGTCCGGAGGCATCCGCCCTGGAATGCAGGGAAGTCGTAACCGACGCAATGGTCGAAGCTATGGCCGCTCTCTTCCCCGAGGTTCCGGTCGAGGTCGAGGCCAGCATTTGCACCTCCTGGGCGGGGAAATGAGGATTACTCAAAGCAATGCATTCGGGGAGTCGCATTGCCGGGAGTTGCGCGTGGTTGCGACGAAACCTGTGAAGGTCGTGAAGGTTGGGAAGGTTGATGTTGAGCCAGAGGTTCAATCCGTTGAATTAAGATATGATAGACTCTTCTATAAAAGATGAGAGTAGTATAAGTACAGCAGACGCACCTTCCCAACCTTCTCCACCTTCACGCGACATGCGCCACAGAATGCACCGGCCGTGTGGCTCATCCCTGTGCTGCGGGCATCTTCCCGTTCTAAGATGAGAGAGATTGCCGCTGTTTGCCGGAAGGAATCTTTTACGGACCCGCTTCATGGCCGGGATTCCCCCACCGGTGTCCAAATTCCATGAAATGTGCCA
>JBMTCD010000098.1:0-12491 GCA_049430545.1 Luteolibacter sp. | reverse complement strand
CGAGGACGGCATCGTCTGCCTCACCCCGCTGCGCGGCGAGGCCAAAGCCGCCGACCGCCTGCGCAAGCTGCTGGACGCGGCCTACGAGGGGAGCGCGGGCGTCCCGCCCGCATCTTCGTCTTCCCATTCGCAAAGCGGGCAGGATGCCCGTGCTCCCCTTTGGTCCGAACGCCAACTCCTCGCCGCCGCCGGTGCCAAGGCCACCAATCTCGAAGACTGGCTGCGCGACGAGTTTTTCGAGTCGCACTGCAAGCTCTTCCACCATCGCCCCTTCATCTGGCACCTCTGGGACGGTCGCCCGGACGGTTTCCATGCGCTGGTGAACTACCACCAACTCGCCGCGCCCGAACGGTGCCGGCCACAAGCTGCTCGAAACCCTCACCTACGCCTACCTCGGCGATTGGATCCGCCGCCAGCAGGACGACGCCAACAACAACGTCCCCGGAGCCGAAAGCCGCCTCGAAGCCGCCACCACGCTCCAGCAGGAACTCAAGCATATCCTAGCCGGCGAGCAACCCTACGACCTCTTCATCCGCTGGAAGCCGCTTCACCAGCAACCCATCGGCTGGCACCCGGACCTCAACGACGGCGTCCGCCTCAACATTCGCCCCTTCCTTTACGCCAAGGACGTCAAAAAGAAGGACGCCGGCATCCTCCGCTGGCGGCCCAACGTCAAATGGACCAAAGACCGCGGCACCGAGCCCCAACGGCCCAAATCCGACTTCCCCTGGTTCTGGACCTGGGACGAAACCACCAAAGACTTCAAAGGCTCCGCCAAGTTCGACGGCTGCCGCTGGAATGATCTGCATTACACCACCGCCACCAAACAAGCCGCCCGCGCGGCGCATGAGATCACATGACTTCCCCAACCCCCACCATCCTCGAAGCCATCTCCGGCAGCCTACGGCAGGCTGCGAAGTCGTATTTCCCCGGAGTGGAGGAGGCGCCGGTGTGTGTGCTCTGGACCGATCCGGAATCCGTCTGGCTGCCGGTGATTCCCCAGATGCGCGCCCTGCTACCGGAGTTGCTGGTGCTTGGCGACTATCTGCCGGCGGAGCGCCAGGGACCGGTGATCTGGCTCAAAACCGCGCTGGCCGGCAAGGTGCCGGGTCTCGACCTTCCGAAAGACAAGCCGCCGGTGCTCTACCTGCCCGGCGTGGCACGCCACCAACTCCGCAACGCCGATCAGTGCGAATGGGAGATCCAGCCGCTGGTGGAATTGCTCTATCGCGGTGTGGCATGGACCCACAAGAACGGCCGGGATTGGTCGGTGGAAGCGTTCTTTGTGGCGGAAGACGGGCTGGGTTTGGATCTGGCGCAGGATGAGAAGACGCGGCTTTCGCTGCGCTCGGCACTGGCGGTGATCGCGCAGACTCCCGTTTCCCGACTTCGTGGCCGGCGCTTGGAGGCCGGTGATTTCGATTCCCTGGTCATCGGGGATACCCCGCGCGATCTCCTCACGTGGATCGGCTACGGGGATGCGGTGAAGTCGGAGTGGGGCGATGAACGCTGGCACGCCTTCCGTTCGCGCGGCCGCGATGAGTTTGAATTTGATCCCGAAAAACAGGCCCCGCTCTACGCGGCAGAGCGTCTCGGGTTGCGCGAACACGCGGCATGGCAGGGGCTCTGGGACCGGTTCTGCGAGGCCCCGGCCATCTGCGGTGGCACGCGCGACCGACTCGACCAAGCCCAGCCATCCGGGCTGCTCGCTCTTGATCCGGAACCATGGCCCGCGGAGAACGAAGGCCGAGGTGAAACTGGCCAAGGCACTGGCTGCGCTCGAAGGCGTGGCTGCCCACGATTCCCGCCAGAAGCTGGCCGGCCTCGAAAAACAGCATGCTGCCCGCAGGCAGTGGGTCTGGGCCAAGCTTGGCGAGGCCCCGCTGGCGCAGGCGCTGGCATTCCTCCACACGCTGGGCGAGGCCACGCGCTCGGTGCCGTCGTTTTCCACGTTGGCCGAGTTTTCGGCATGGTATGCCGAGACCGGCTGGCTGGCGGACATAGCCGCTCTAGACGCGCTCCAATCGGCGGGTGCCGATGATGGTGCGGTGCGGTTGGCAATCCGCTCGGTGTATCTGCCATGGCTGGAGGAGGTGTGCTCTCGTTTCCAACAACTCTCGGCAAGCGGACTGCCGGTGGAACCCGGCCTCGCCGTGGCCGAGGGCGAGTGCCTGCTGTTCGTGGATGGCCTGCGCCTCGATCTGGCACGCCGCCTGGCGGAGCAACTGGAGCAGCGGCATCTCACGCTGGATTTCCAAACGCGTTACTCCGCGCTGCCGACGGTCACCGCCACCGCCAAGCCGGCGGTCTCGCCCATCTCGGGCAAGCTGGCCGGCGACAAAATCCCGCCGGATTTCCAACCGAACGGCCCGGATGGCAAGCCCCTGACGAGTCAGCGATTCACCAAGCTGCTCCAGGATGCCCATGTCGAGAAGGTGGACGAGAGTAATCCGGCTCCAGCAGGCCCGGATTCCCGCGGCTGGTGCGAGACCGGCAGGATCGACTCGCGCGGCCATGACCTCGGGGCGGAACTCGCGCTGCACCTCCCTGCTGAACTTTCCCGTGTGGTGGCCTTGGTGGAGCGGCTCTTTGCCGCGGGTTGGCAGTCGGCCCGGATCGTCACCGATCACGGTTGGCTGCTGATGCCCGGTGGACTGGATAAATACGACCTTCCTGGATACCTCGTGGAAAGCCGCTGGAGCCGCTGCGCCTGCATCAAGGGCGAGAGCGTGCCGAACAGTCCCACCGTGGCATGGCGCTGGAATCCCGCGGAGCATCTGGCGGTCGCTTCGGGAGCCAAGTCCTTCAAGGGTGGCGTGGAATACTCACACGGAGGAGTCAGCCCGCAGGAATGCGTGTTGCCGGTCATCACCATCCGGCCCACCGGCGGCGGCTTGAATCATGGCGCGCCGAAAATAGCGTCGGTCAAATGGAAGCGCCAGCGATGCACGGTGGAGATCTCGAATCCCACTCCCGGCCTGAAGGTGGATGTGCGCCGCAACGGCAGCGATCCCACCAGCAGCGTCGCCGCGAGCATCAAGGAGGTCGAACCGGATGGTTTGGTTTCCCTCCTCGTCACCGATGAAAGCCTCGAAGGCAAACCGGTCACTCTCGTCCTTCTTTCCCCAGCCAACGAGCCCATCGCCAAGGCCGACACGGTTGTCGGCTACTGAACCACTCACCTCCGACCCATCATGGAACTCGATACCCTCGACCAAATCGCCTCCGGACCCTTCGACGGCTTTCTCGTGCGCAAGGACCTGGTGCGAAAATATGCCCGTGCCTACCCGGTGCCCACCTACGTGGTGGAGTTCCTGCTCGGCCGCTACTGCGCCTCCACCGATGAGGAAAGGAAAGCATCCGCGCCCAAGGCGGCATCGTGATGGTCGGCAACTTCGATGTGGACGTGGAGCAGCAACAGCGCATCGGCCACCTGCTCAGTCCGCTCCCACCGGAAATGCGCGACGACACCGCATTCCACGACCGCATCCACGCCTTCGCCCCTGGCTGGGATTTCCCGAAGCTCAACCCGCACGAGCACCTCACCAACCACTTCGGCATGGTCAGCGATTTCCTCAGCGAGTGCTGGAGCCGGCTGCGCCCTATCAGTCGCGTGAACGTGCTCCAAAACCGGGTGCGTTTCGGCGGCGCCCTCAGCGGCCGGGATATCGAGGCGGTGAACAAGACGGTCAGCGGACTCACCAAGCTCCTGTTTCCCGATCCGGCCCACGAGGTCGGCGATGAGGATCTGGAATGGATCGTGCGCCTCGCCCTCGAAAGCCGGCGGCGGGTCAAGGAGCAGCAACGCAAGTGCCTCCGCAGCGAGTTCCGCAACACCCATTTCAGCTTCCACATGGGAGCCGACGGCGTGGAACAGTTTGTATCCACACCGGAGCTTCACAGCGACGATGCCATTGATAGCGACCTGCCCGATGAAATCTGGACCAAGGTCAGCATCGAATTCTACGCGGACGCGGCGGACGCGGTGTTCAAGTCACTGATGGAGTGATGAATGAGTGCGAAGCACAAAACCGGAAAAGTGGAGCGTAGCGGATTCGAACCGCTGACCCCTTGCATGCCATGCAAGTGCTCTACCAACTGAGCTAACGCCCCTAGCGGGTGGGCGGGAGATTTAGGAGCCTGCCACGGATCGGGCAAGCGGATTTTCAGGAAAATTTCGCAGCGACTTGCAGTGGCTTTGCGGGGGGTTGAGAGAGTGCTTGGCGGGCGGGGCGGGGTTGTGATTTTGTTGGCCATGTCGAAGTATGATGGAGAACAGGTGTTGGTGGTGCCGCGCGCGCTGCTGGAAGGGATCGGGGCCTTCGAGGGGATCCGCACGGATGGTTTGGATGAGGCGGTGGAGCGTCTGCTGGACCCGGCCAATCACTTTTTCATGGATCGGGCGGCGGCCGAGGAGGACCCGACGCACAAGCAGTTGATTCCCTACTGCATTTTCCGGCACGGCACGCGGGTCCTGCATTACACGCGTGGAAAATCGGGCGGCGAAAGCCGCTTGCACGCGCAGATCTCGGTGGGAGTGGGTGGGCACGTGAACCCGGTGGACACCGGCGGCGGCCGCACCGGCGCTGCGGCGTATCATGCCGCCGTGACCCGCGAGATCGAGGAAGAGCTGGCACTGCCCGAAAAGCACGGGCACCGGATCATCGCGCTGCTCAACGACGATTCCAATCCGGTGGGCCGCGTCCACCTCGGCATCGTTCATCTGGTGGATCTGGAATCGGATCAGGTCAGCGCCCGAGAGGACGCGCTGGCAGAGCTGGGGTTTTCCGAGTTGGCGGATCTCAACGGGCCGCTGCACGGGCGCTTGGAAACCTGGTCGCGCTTCTGCGTGAGGCACCTCTCGGAGGCCGGCGCGTGAAGCCGCGATGGGGTGATTATTTCTCCGATATTTCAAGATTGGGATGGCGGCTGGCTCGTTATTTGCTCAGGATGGGAATGTTCAACGATAGCGACCCCCGGATTTCATGCCTGCAAAAAAGAAAACCGAGAAACCGAGAATCCTGATCGTCACTCCGGAGATCACCTATTTGCCGGCGGGCATGGGGAACATGACCCAGCGGATGTCCGCCAAGGCGGGAGGAATGGCCGATGTCTCGGCCTCGCTGGTTTCCGCCTTGTTCGAACTCGGGGCGGATGTGCATGTGGCGCTGCCGAACTACCGGCGGATGTTCCAAGGGGACGTTTTCAATCTACATGACAAGGAGCTGCGGAGATATCACGAGGTCCTGCCGGATACCCACATCCATCTTGCCGAGGACCGGATTTTCTATTACCGGGACCAGGTTTACAGCAACCACAATGAGGAGGCGATGCGCATCGCGCTGGTGTTCCAGCGGGAGGTGATCAACCACATCATCCCGCGCGCGCGCCCGCATCTCATCCATTGCAACGACTGGATGACGGCGTTGATTCCCGCGATGGCGCGGCGGCGTGGCATCAAGAGCCTGTTCACGGTGCACAACATCCACACCCGCCAGGTCTGCCTGTCCCAAATCGAGGAATCCGGCGTGGATGCCGCGGAGTTCTGGATGAACCTGTATTTCTGCGGCCACCCGTTGAATTACTATCATGCGCGCTCTCACGTGCCGGTGGACCTGCTCACCTCCGGGATTTTCGCGGCGCACTACATCAACACGGTGAGTCCGAGGTTTCTTTGGGAAATCGTCGAGGGCTGGCACTCGGTGGTGCCGGATTCGGTGCGGGTGGAATTGCGCCACAAGTTTCAAGCCGGTTGCTCCGCGGGCATTCTCAATGCGCCGGATCCGTCATACGAGCCCGGCAGCGACGACTCACTGCTGCGCAATTTCACTGCCAAGGACGTGATGGACGGCAAGGCGGCTAACAAGCTCGCGCTGCAGCGGGAGCTTCATCTTGAGGAAGATCCGGATGCGCCGATGTTCTTCTGGCCTTCGAGGCTCGATCCGGTGCAGAAAGGCCCGCAATTGCTCACTGATATCCTTCATGGCCTGGTTTCGGATTATTGGAAACGGGGCCTTCAGGTCGTGGTGGTGGCCAACGGACCGCACCAGCAATGGCTCGACAAGATCGTGGCGGCCTTCGATCTGCACCAGCGGGTGTCGGTGGTGGACTTCGATGAACGCCTCTCGAGGCTGGCTTATGCGGCGTCCGATTTCATGCTGATGCCCTCGTTTTTCGAGCCTTGCGGGCTGCCGCAAATGACCGCACCGCTCTATGGATCGTTGCCGGTGGTTCACGCCACCGGCGGGCTATACGATACGGTGGATCACCTTGATGTGGAGCGCTCTTTTGGCAATGGATTCCGGTTCGAGCATTACAGTGCCGACGGCCTGCGCTGGGCGATCGACCGCGCGATGGATTTTCATGCCCTGCCCAAGGAAACCAGGGAGCGCGAGATCCGCCGCGTCATGCGCGAGAGTGCCAAGCGCTTCAGTCACCGGGAAGTGGCAGCGCGCTACATCGAAATCTACGAGCGGATGCTGGAGCGGCCGTTGGTGGAGACCATCTCCGGCGAATCGCTGGCCAGTCCGGATGCGCAAGCCGGCGGGTGATTTCATTCCTCCGGCGATTGGCGTTGATCATCGGAGACGGGTTTTTCATTGGCCGGCGACAGTGTATCTGTCAGGGTTATGTGGTGATTCCACTAATGGATAGCGATTGGCTGCGGCTGCTTCGGCCGGGCAGCCGTGTGTTCATCGGCGGCGGTGCGGCGGTGCCCATGGCCCTCGTGCGCTCGATGCTCGCATTCGCGGACGGTTTCAAGGACGTGGAGCTGGTGCATATCGATGGTTTGGGCTATGCGCCATGGACGGATGCCCGCTACGACCAGGTGCTGAGGACCAATTCGTTTTTCCTGACGCCCGCGGTGGGTGAGGCGGTCGAGCGCGGTGCCGCGGATTACACGCCCTGTGCTTTTTCCGAAGTTCCTTCACTGTTCACCGACGGCCCTTTGCCGCTCGATGTGGCGCTCGTGATGGTGACGCCGCCGGACAAGGATGGCTTCTGCTCGCTGGGCGTGAGTGTGGACGTGGTGATGGCGGCTGTGAAATCCGCGCGTATGGTGATCGCGCAAGTGAACCCGCGCATGCCCCGCACGCATGGCCAAAGCCGGATTTCCACCAAAAGGATCGCGCGGTTTCTCGAGCATGCCGAAGATCTTCCCGAGGCCGCGCCGGCCTTGATCGATGCGCGCCACCAGCGGATCGGGCGCTATGCCGCGCAGCTCATTGAAGATGGAGCGACCCTGCAGCTTGGCCTCGGCAACACACCCGAGGCGGTGGCGCGCGCGTTGGTGAAACACCGCCGTCTCGGCATTCATTCCGGACTCTTCAACGACGCGCTCATGGAACTCGTGCGCTGCGGCGCGGCCGATGGTTCGCGCAAAAGCCTCAAGCCGGGGAAAATCATCGCCAGCCACGTGATCGGAAGCCGCAGGCTTTATCGCTTCATGGATGCGCTCAAGGAGCTCGAACTGCACCCCAGCAACTGGGTGAACGACCCGGCACGCATCGCCCGCAACGACCGCATGGTGGCCATCAACGGCGCGCGCGAGATCGACCTCACCGGCCAAGTGGTCCGCGATTCGAGCGGGCACCGGTTTTATGGCGGGATCGGAGCGCTGCAGGATTTCATTCGCGGCGCGGGCCACAGCAAGGGTGGCCGGCCGATCATCGCGCTCACTTCGACCACTGACGACGCCAGGCACTCGCGCATCGTCGCCGGATTGAACTCCGGCAGCGGTGTCTGCACCGGCCGCGGAGATGTGCATCATGTGGTCACGGAATACGGCGTGGCCAGCCTGCACGGGCGCAGCATCCGTGAGCGGGTGGCCCGACTTGTCGAGATCGCCCATCCAGACCACCGCGAGGCGCTGTTGCAGGGGGCGCGCGAACGCGGCTGGCTGCCGAAATTCTTCACCATGCCGGCCACCGATGCGGCCGCCAGCGGGGACGGTGTGGAAAGCGCGTGGGTGAATTTCAAAAACGGCCGCTTCCTGCTGCGTCCGCTGCATCCCAGCGACATGGGCGCGCTGCAGGAGTTTTTCTATTCGCACGACGAGGAAACCGTCCGGCTGCGCTACGGCCACCGGCTCGACCGCATGACCGGCGAGTCGGCCTACAAGCTCGCCGCCGTGGACCAATCGCGCGACCTTGCGCTTGGTTTCTTCGAGGAACTGCACGATCGTCATCAATTGCGCGCCATCGGGCGTTATTACCTCGATGCCGATGGCAAGAGCGCGGAAGTCGCCTTCGTGGTGCACGAGTCCACCCGCCATTCGGGCATGGCGGGATTTCTGATGGGCGAGCTCGCCGCCATCGCCGCCACGCGCGGCGTCGTCAGTTTCCGGGCCAATGTGCTGCCGGAAAACCGCGCCATGGCGGGGTTATTTCTCGCCGCAGGCGGAAAACGGGACGAAGTGGGCGGCGAAGATGGGTATTGGTTCCGCATTCCGGTTCATGCCATTCTGGAATCCCGCCCGGCCTTTCTCAAAAGCAAACACATCCAACGTATCGACCGATGAAAGAAGATTCCCGGACCATCGGCGTCCATTACGATGCCATCTACGAAAAACATGACACCGGGCCTCAGCACCCGGAGTCGGCGCGCCGCTACCGCGTGCTGCGCGCGGCGCTGGAAGAGCTGCCGGAAGACATCGTGCGCCTGCCACGCCGCCGGGCCAAAGTGGCCGAAGTGCTGCTCGTCCAGGAGGCGTTTTATCACGATCTGGTCTATCGAGATGTGGAATCCTTCGCGCATCAACTCCGCACCGGAGACACCGCGATCTGCGAGGAAAGCTATGATGTCGCGCTCGACGCCTGCGGCGCGCTTCTCGCCTGCGTGGATGCGGTGGTCGGCGGCAAGGCGTCTTCCGCCTTCTGCGCGGTGCGTCCGCCAGGCCATCACGCCACCGCCGCCCGCGGGATGGGCTTCTGCATCTTCAATCACATCGCGGTGGCCGCGCGATATCTGCAAAAAAACCATCGTATGCGCCGCGTGGCGATCATCGATTGGGATGTGCATCATGGCAATGGCACTGAGGAGATCTTCATCGAGGATCCGGATGTGCTTTATATTTCATTGCACGAGGAGGGCATTTATCCCTTCACCGGCCATGCGGCAAACCGCGGGCTCGGCGCGGGGCTGGGTGCCAACCTCAACATCCCGCTGCCGCCACAATCCGACGGGCGCGCGGCCCTTGCCGCCTGGGACGCATCGGTCGCTCCCGCGATCGATCGATTCCGCCCGGAATTCCTGCTCGTTTCCGCCGGCTTTGACGCGCGCGTGGGCGACCCGATCGGCGGCCTGCGCTGGACGGACGAGACCTTCGCCGAAATGACACGCCGCTGTGTGGCCATGGCCCGAAAACATTGTGGCGGGAAAATCGTCTCCCTGCTGGAAGGCGGCTACAACCCGCCCGGTCTCGCCTCCGCCGCGCTCACCCATGTGAACGCCCTGCGGTGATGAGGGGCTGGCATGCGTGGTCATCGGGCATTGGCAAGCCAGCTGCTCGCGCTAGCTTTCCGGGCATGAAAATCGACATCGTCACGCTTTTTCCCGAGCTGGCCCTCGCGCCACTGGACGATTCCATCATCCGTCGCGCGCGCGATGCCGGGCTTGTGCAGGTCACCGGGCATCAACTGCGCAATTGGTCCGAGGACAAATGGCGGCGGGTGGACGACGCTCCGTGCGGTGGAGGGCAGGGGATGTTGCTCAAGCCGGAGCCGATCTTCGCGGCCGTGGAGGCACTGCGCACGCCGGACACCCGCGTGCTGCTCATGACACCGCAGGGCCGGCCGTTCAAGCAGGCGGTGGCCCGCGAGCTGGCCACCGCCTCCCACCTGCTCATCCTCTGCGGCCATTACGAAGGTGTGGACCACCGGGTGGTCGAGGCATTGGTGGACGACGAGATTTCCATTGGCGACTATGTGCTCACCAACGGAGCGGTCGCCGCCGCCGTCGTTTGCGATGCGGTCATCCGCTTGCTTCCTGGCGCACTTGGCGACGAGCGCTCGGCCGAGGAGGAATCCTTTTCCGATCCACAGCGGTTGGAAGCCCCGGCCTACACCCGGCCGATGGAATTCCGCGGCATGCGCGTGCCCGATGTGCTTGTTTCCGGCCACCATGGCAATATCCGGCGCTGGAAAGAACAGGCCGCACTCGACCGCACCCGGGCCAACCGCCCGGACCTGCTCGGCGATCGGTGATTTTCCACCACCGGATCGGAAATTTCGTGCCCTTTGGCCCGAATCATGCCAGTTCTCGTGCCGATGAAAGCCGCCGAAGCCGAAATTCCGGACGACAGCCCGCGTGTCGAGCCGGCCACCATCGAGGACTTGCCGGCCCTCACCGCGTTGGTGATGGACCTGCTCTCCCGCTCCGAGGATTTCGTGCCCGATCAGGCCACCCAGGAGCGCGGTCTTCGGCTTATTCTCGAGCAACCGAACCGCGGCCGTATTTTCGTGGTTCGCAACAAGGACAAGATCTTCGGCATGGTGAACCTGCTCTTCACCATCTCCACCGCCCGCGGCGGCTTTGTCATCCTCATGGAGGATGTGGTCATCCACCCCGATCACCGCGGCCAAGGCTATGGGCGGATGCTCGTCGATTACGTCATCGATTTCGCCAGACAGAAAAACTTCAAGCGCATCACCCTGCTCACCGACCGAATGAGTGCCGAGTCCCAGGAGTTCTTCAAGAAGCAGGGCTTCGAATACTCCAACATGATCCCGATGCGTCGCATCATCGATTGAGGCCCGGCGCCTGGCGCGCCCGACTGGATTCGAACCAGTGACCGTCCGCTTAGAAGGCGGATGCTCTATCCAACTGAGCTACAGGCGCTTTGTGTGTGGCCCATTGCTAGCTTTCGCGGCCTCTTCTTGGCAAGGCTTTAAGCTTGCGCGGGCATTCACTTCCGTTCCATGCCGGGAGCGGGTTTGCCGTCGTCGGTGAGCTTGCCGGCGGTCCAGAGCAGGCCGCGGGTGACCAGGTCGAGATAAACGCCCTCGGCCATGGTTTCGTTGTGGTGTCCCACGGTGGTGCCGAAGACGCGGGTGCCGTGGAAGTCGTTGACCCAGACGCAGGGTTGCTTTCTTTGCCCGTTGTCGCCATCGGCCAGCACGGTGGCGGTGGGCCAGACCTTGTCCACGTTGTAAAGTTCGCCGAGCGGGGTTTTCCACGACTCGGGAAAGCCCTTCATGACCGGATGGTCCGTTTTGGCCGGGGTGATGGTGATGGCGGCCTTGGGGCCATGGTTGGGGGAGGTGACGCCGATGAAGCGCTCCCATTCGTCGGTGTCCGTTTTCCAGTGGTGGGAATGATAGGTGCAATGGAGCGCCACCGCCGGCAGGCCGGCCTTGTGGGTGCTGGTGATGCTTTCGATGTAATCGCGGTCGGTTTCCATTGCGAAACAGATATTGTAAAGGACGGCATCGAAGTCCTTTTCCCAGCCCGGTTTCTTGAGCATTTCGAACTGGTGCTTGGTGCCCTTGCCGCCTTCGTGGACAATGGTGAAATCGACGTTGGCGCGCTGCGCGATGCCGGCGGAGAGGATTTCCTTCTGGGTATCGTAATCGTGGCAGCAGCCGCCGGTGAGCATCAGGACGCGCAGCGGCTTGGCCGGGGCAGCGTCTTCTTTGTTGGCGGTGGTCTGGGCGACCACGATGGTGGAGGCGAGCAGGGCGAGTGGCAGGATGGGTTTCATGATGCGGTCTTACGCCGTGTGCGTGCGGAATTGTTCAGATATTCTCGAGCGATGGGTCACTCGTTGTCGGCGATCTGCCGGTTCATTTGGTCCTCAGCTGGAGCGATGCCGGCTTGGTGTTGCTTCGCGAGCGCGGTCAAGCGGGCAATGACCTCGGGATGGTGTTCGGCGACGTTGTATTGTTCTCCGGGATCGTGATCGAGGTGGTAAAGTTCCGGCATTCCGGTTTCCTGGCGATTGGACTTCAAGCTGAATGTGTCGTCGATGACGAGGTGCATTTTCCATGGTCCGGAACGCAGCGCATAGAGTTCGCCACTGCGCCAGTAGAACATCTCGCGGCGGGGGCTTTCGGTGGATTTCCCGCTGAGCACTGCCGAGAGGTCATGCCCGTCCATTTTCCGGTCGGCCGGGGGCTGGATTCCTGTGAAGGCGCAGAAGGTGGGCAAGAGATCCATGGTGGCACCGATGTCCATTCGTACGGCCGGAACGACCGTGCCGGGCCACCAGAAGATGGCGGGCACGCGCATGCCGCCTTCCCAGGTGGTGCCCTTGCCGTTTCTCAACAATCCGGCCGAGCCACCATGAGTGGCGAAGGGCAGCCACGGGCCGTTGTCCGAGGTGAAGACGATCAGCGTGTTTTTCTCGATACCGAGTTCGTGCAGGGTTTCGAGCAACTTGCCGACGCCGGCGTCGATTTCCTCGATCACGTCGCCATAGAGGCCGCGCCGGCTGGTGCCGAGATGGGCCTTTCCCGCATACAGCGGGATGTGCGGCAGGCTGTGGGCGAGGT
>JBMTCD010000097.1:0-12533 GCA_049430545.1 Luteolibacter sp. | reverse complement strand
CATCGAGGTCACCGTCCGGGTCGCTGAGGTCGGCGTCCGGGAACTTGGCCGCCCAATCGTCATAGTCGCCGCCGGTGGCGTTGAGTTTGAGGGTGTTGCCACCATCCACAACGAGCGTGTAGCCGGGAACAGCCGGGGACAATACAGGGGTGCCGGAGATCGACGAGGCCGTTAGCAGCGTGTGGCTGACCAGAGTGGGCGTGCCGGTGACGAGCACGGAACCATCAAGGCTCACCGTGGCTTCCGATGCGGTGACCGGTGAAGCGATGTCGAGACCCAAGGTGCCGCTCGCGCTGACCGCGATGGCGCTGGTGGTCTGGGTAGCTCCGGTCATGGCAAGCGTGCCTTCGTTGACGGTTGTCGGGCCGGTATAAGTGCCGGCTCCGCCGAGTTTCAGCGTCCCGGGGCCTTCTTTTGTTAGACCACAGCCTGATCCGGCGATCACACCGCCGAGGTTTAGGGTGGCCGCCGCGTCCCGGATCGTGACGGTGCGGGTGGCGCTCATCACCACCGCGCCGTTGCCCAGATAGAGGTCGCTGTTGGCACCGTTGCTACCGAGGAAGGTGAAGTCGGCGTTCCACTGCATCCCCGGGTTGTAGGTCGAGGTGGTGATCGGCGCGCCACTGGTCTGGTCGAGGTTGCCGCCGTTGAAGTAGATGTTGGGAGCGGTGTTGCCTGTCTTGATGGCTCCCGGCGCGTTATAGGCCAGCACGCCGCCATTGAGCCGGAAACCTTGGGGACCACCACCACCCAACGCCATGTCGATCGTTCCCGTCACGCGCAGGGTTCCGGCTTCCACCTGGAACAGTGCCCAGGGCTGCCCGAGATTGCTCGCGCCCCAAGTCCAGCTGCCGTTGCCTTGCTTGTAGACAAACAGCCATGTTGCGGCCGTGCCATGCTCGCTTGCCAATTCAAAGCCGTTGACCGCACTGCCTGTACTCGTGCCCTTGAGATACAAGGCGCCGTTTCCACCCCCGGACACAAAAGTCCGCCGGAACTTGTCGATTTGGACATCGTTGGTCGCGTCGAGGGTTACAGTGGAATCGCCGCCGCCTGTCCGCACATGGGTGATTGAGGGAATGCGGAGCGAGTAATCGTTAAAGCCGGTGATTTTGATCGTGCCCGAAACATTGTTGGCAAACAGGACCGGGCTTCCCAGCGACAACTGCTGGCCCGAGCCGGAGGTGTGGCTGTCCACATCAATGGTGGTGGTGGAACCCGACACCAGCGACGTCGTCGGGGTGTTGAACATGGCGGCGGTGTCGCTGCGCAGTTCGAGAGTGGTCCCGTTGGCCAATCTCAGGGCGGTGGATGAACCGAGCGCATCGATATTCGTCAGTTGCAGCGGACCCTGGCTGACGGTCGTCATGCCGGCGAGGGAATTGGCGCCGCCAAGGACCACTGGGCCGTGGCCGGCCTTGGTCAGGGGAGTCGTGCTGCTGATCGGGCCGTTGACGGTCAGCGGGTTGGTGCCGGCGTTCGTGAGCTTGAACTCGCCGGAGCCGCCCGTCACCAGAATCGGCAGCGAGCCGTCCAGCGTGTCGCCCGCGCTGGTGTCCGTCTGGTTGATCGCCATGGGAACGAACGGGCCGTTGTCGAGGGTGAGCGTGGCACCCCCTGTGGCGGCGAGCGTGTAACGGGCCGAGCCGTCGGCGTCGCCGACATTCAGCACACCGAGGGTGCGTGAAGTGCCGTTCATGGTGACGAGCCGATCGGCGCTGATGTCATTGGTTAGAGACGCCGTTTTTTCCAGTCCGTCGGCCACAAAGCCCGCGGGCGTCGTCGCCCAGTTGGCAGGCGTGCCCCAGTTGCCGGAGGCATCCACGGTCCATGACCCGTCGGCATAGGCACCCAGATAGACCGGGACGGGCGCCGCCCAAGCGGTTTCATTGCCCACCGCGTCACGCGCCTTCACCCGGTAGCTGTAGGTTTGGAAGGTGGTCAATCCGGTTTCGGTCCACGAGGTGCTGGAAATCCAACCCGAGGTTTGGCTGTTGGTGGTGTTCTCGAAGAGATACTGCACCGGGTTGTTGTAATCGTCGCTGGCGGCGGTGGCCGTCATGGTCGCCGTGGTGGCGTCCTGCATCGCCGGCTGGACGGCCCAGGTCATCGGATTGGGCGTCGGCGGGTTGGTCTCGGTCTGGGCCACGGCGTTGGCGGTGGCTGACCATTCGGTTTGATTCCCCAAGCCGTCGCGCGCCTTGACACGGTAGCCATAGGTCTGTCCGGCGGTCAGCCCGGCATCGGTCCACGAGGTATTGGAGATCCAGCCCGAGTTGTGTCCGTTAGTGGTGCCCTCGAAGTAGTATTGCACCGGAGGCGTCGGGTCGGTGGCGGTGGTGGCCGTCATTTTGATCGAGGTCGGGGTAAGGCCGGCAGGCGCGATGGCCCAAGTCATCGGACTCGGTGCCGGCGGGGTCGTGTCGGATGCCTGCGGCGTGGCGGTGGCCACCGCGGACCAGCCGGTTTCGTTGCCCAGCCCGTCGCGCGCCTTGACGCGGTAGCTGTATGTCGTGCCGGTGAACAGCCCGGTATCGGTCCACGAGGTGTTGAAGATCCAGCCCGAGGTATTGCTGTTGGTGGTGTTCTCGAAGTAATACAGCACCGATGGCGTCGGGTCGGTGGCGGTGGTGGCGGTCATGATCACCGAGGTGGCGTCCAGCCCGGCTGGCGCCACGGCCCAGGTCAGCGGATCCGGTGTCGGCGCGGCCGTGTCGCGCACGAGGGCGATTTGGTTGCCACCATAGGCATAGTTGATGGTGTAGCCGAGCGGCAGACTGGTGGTGCCGAAAGTTCCGCTGAGCGAGCTGTAGGTGGCGATCACATATTCGGTTTGCATCGGCGTGCCGGTGACATTGATCTCGAGTGTGGAGCCGCTGCTAAGGGTCAAGAGACCTGCGGTCACCGACAGCTTGTCGCACAGGGGCGTCTGGAAATCGTCGATGTCGATCACCAGCTTGCCGGAAATCGTCATGCCGCCGGCGTGGGAAGCGGTGAGAACGCCAGTCGAGGCACCCGGGTTGACGGTGCCGCCCGACTGCACCGACACCGGGCCGTTGAGCGTGCCGGTGCCGCCGAGGGTGCCGCCAGACACGGTCACGGTGCCGGCGGTCGGCAGCGAGCCGTTGACCAGCAGGGTGCCGGCGCTGACGGTGGTGCCGCCGGTGTGGCTGTTGGCACCGGTGAGCCTGAGTGTGCCCGGGCCTGCTTTGGTGAGGGCCTTGGCGGTGATGCCGTCGCCGATGGCGCCACCAACGGTAAGGGTCGCGGCGGTGTTCAGGATGGTCACGGTGCGGGATGTGCCAGTGGTGGTGCCGAGGGAGACCGCTCCGGTGCCCATATTGAGGTCGCTGTTGGCACCGTTGCTACCGAGAAAGGTGAAGTCGGCGTTCCACTGCATCCCCGGGTTGTAGGTCGAGGTGGTGATCGGCGCGCCACTGGTCTGGTCGAGGTTGCCGCCGTTGAAGTAGATGTTGGGAGCGGTGTTGCCTGTCTTGATGGCTCCCGGCGCGTTATAGGCCAGCACGCCGCCATTGAGCCGGAAACCTTGGGGACCACCACCACCCAACGCCATGTCGATCGTTCCCGTCACGCGCAGGGTTCCGGCTTCCAC
Organism: Luteolibacter sp.; assembly: GCA_049430545.1. GTDB lineage: Bacteria > Verrucomicrobiota > Verrucomicrobiia > Verrucomicrobiales > Akkermansiaceae > Luteolibacter. The sequence continues at coordinate 8,920 of JBMTCD010000097.1, read as the reverse complement.
CTGGAACAGTGCCCAGGGCTGCCCGAGATTGCTCGCGCCCCAAGTCCAGCTGCCGTTGCCTTGCTTGTAGACAAACAGCCATGTTGCGGCCGTGGAATACTCGCTTGCCAATTCGAAGCCGTTGATTGCACTGCCCGTGCTCGTGCCCGTCAGATACAAGGCCCCGTTTCCGCCGGGATTGCCGGCGGTAAAAGCCCGCCGGAACTTGTCGATTTGGACATCCCGGGTCGCGTTGATGGTCGCGTTGGAGACATTGCCGGGGGTCCGCACGATAGTGAGGGTCGGGATCCGGAGCGCGTAGTTGTTGGACCCGGTGACATGGATCGTGCCCGAGATGTTGTTGGCGAACAGCACCGGACTGCCCAGAGACAACTGCTGACCCGAACCGGAAAACAGGTTGCCCATGTCAATGGTGGTGGTGGCGCCCGACACGAGGGATGTCAACGGGGTGTTGAAGGTGGAGGCGGTGTCGCCGCGGAGTGCCAGGGTTGTGCCATTGCCCAAGATCAGGCCTGCGGAGGAAGAGATAGCGTCTGGATGCGCCAGCAACAGCGTGCCGCCCGCAACGGTGGTGCGGCCGGTGAAGGTGTTGGCTTGGTTCAAGGTGAGGGTGTTGCTACCGACCTTGGTCAGGCCCAGCGCGCCGAGGGTGGCGGGCGTGGTGGCGGTCTGGGTCAGGTCGCCACTGGTGGTGTCGAGCGCCAGGGTGCCGCGGGTTTTGGAGGCATTGGCGAGCAGGGTGTCAACATCGCCGGTGGCCCAGCCGCTGTCGCCAACCGGGATTTGCAGCGTGCCGCCGTTGAAGACGATCTGGTTGGGCGAGTCGTAGCCCGGCAGCGCGGCGGGGCCGGTGGCCACCAAGGTGCCGGCGTTGATGGTGGTGGTGCCGCTGTAAGTGTTGGTGCCCGCGAGGGTGAGGGTGGAGGCGCCGGATTTCACCAAATTCACGGTGCCGCTGTTATCGCTGATGGGAGCGCTGACGGTAATGGCGTTATTGCCGGTGGTCAGAAACAGGTTGCCGCCGCCCGCCGGGGTGGTCAGTGTCCCGGTGCCGGTGGTGCTTACCGTGAGCAAACCCGAGCCGCCGTTCAGCAGGCCGTAGGTCTCGAGCTTGTAGTCATTCTCGCCAAGGCCCAGTGCGCCCGCGCCGCCCGAGTAGCGCAAGGCGGTTATCGTGCGGGTTCCGCTCAGGATGGTGCCGGCGTTCAGGGTGTAGGCATTCGTGGAGTTCATCCACATGCTTTCGTCCGAAGCCGCAATGCCTGCGGGAACGACATAGTTCGCGTTGTAAACCGCGTAATCGGTTTGCGTCGCGGGAGCGGTGCCGAGGGTGGCCCACGGGCCGATGATTTGGTCGGCGGTGGTCGTGCCGGCACCGCTCACCACGATCATGTTCTTGCTGCCGGACGCCTGCGGACCGGTGGTCGTGGCCGAGAAGGTCGCCACGGCCTGATTCGTCTGCGAGAGCCCGGTGAGTGTCAGCGTCTGGCTGCCGGTGCTGGCTTGGGCGGTGGCTTCCACCAGATCCAGTGCCCCGGCGGAGAGGGTTATCGTGCCGATCGTCTCGGTGTAAATGTTCGCGCCGGAGGTGTTCGTGTAGGTGATGGTGCCACCGGTGGAGTTAATCGCGGCGCCATCGGCCACGCGATGGTTCTGGGCCGTGTTGACCAAACTGAGGTTGCCGCCGTTCAGGGCGATGGCGTTGGTGGAGTTGATGACGCCGCCGCCGCTCAAGGCCAGCGTGCCCGCGTTGACGGTCGTGGTGCCGGTGTATGTGTTCGCGCCGCCTAGGGTTGTGACTCCGGTGGAAATGTTGTAGACCGTTAGGGCCACATTGCCGCCCCCGGCACCGTTGCCGATGATCCCATTCAGGGTGATGCCACCGTAGCTGGATGAGCCGAGGGTGATCATTTGCGAGCCGCTGGCTGCCGAGCCGGTGACGGCGCCGACGGTCAGCAGGCCGGCGGAGGTGTTGGTGAAGTTGAACGCATTGACCGCGGCATTGAGAATCACGGGGGATGTGACCGTGTTGGCGCCGGTCGAGTTCCCGAAGATGCCGGACTTGCTCCCGCTGCCGCCGATCGTGAGCGAGGTGCCGCCGGTGATTGTGCATGTCGGTCCCACATTGGGTGCGAAGGTGATGCTGCTGGCGGACTGCGCGCCACTGACCGTGAGGTTGCCGGTGTTGGTGGTCGCCTGCGGGATGATCAGGTCGTCAGCGGAAGTGGCGGCCGCACCCACGGCACCGCCCGCACCTCCGGTCGCGTCGGTGTTCCAAAAGGCGTTGATACCGTTCCAGGTTCCCACCACCGTGCTGAAGCCGGCGGTGGGGCCATTGACATCCCAGAAAAGGGTGGCGGCCCGGCCCGGCTTGTTTGTTAGAACATGCCCCGCCAGGATGGCGGCGAAGATCCTAAGGTGCGGCATTGGATGGCGGTGTTTCATAACGGTTTGTTCTTTGTTAACTGATTGATTGCTTCCGGGATAGTGCCGCCCGGCCGAAGGCCGAACGATTTCATCGAGGAGTTGGGATTCGGGTGTGCGTTTCCTGATCGGTTGCGTGGGGAACGTCGGTTTTTGGCGCTGTCGCTTGCGTATTGCGGATCCCGGGTTTGTTAGTGCGAGCGGGTTTCTCAAGGTGCCGGAAGCGGCTGGGCAAGCAGATCGAGCATGGCCCCTGCCATCGCCCCGCCGATGCGGTTGAACCAGATCGGGCTGCCGAAGTAATGGTAGCCGTAGTCGGAGCCAGTCGTATTCCATTGTTCGAGGTTCTGCCGCCAGGTCGGGAACAGATCCTCGGCGGCACGGTCCACTAGGATATCAGTGGGAATCGTGCGCACCGTGCCACGGAACCGGGGAACCTCGTTCAGGGCAAACTGTGCTGTCTTGATCACGGCCATGTTTGCCTCGGCCGGCTTCGATCCGTTTTGTCCCATCGCGGCAATCACGACCGGCAAGCCGGGCTTGCCGAACTCGCGTCGCAGATCGTCGATCAGATTCGTCAGGTTCCGCTCATATTCGCCGGGCGCAAGGTCCCCGAACATATCATTCCAGCCTTGAAACCAGACGATTCCTGCGAGTTCCAACCGCATTCCCGCAAACTCCGGGAACAATGCCGGGCCGTTCTTCAAGACGTCGTGAGTCTCGCTGAGCATCGCACGGTAAGACTCGCCGTATGGGGCTTTGATCTCGTCAAGCGTCGGCAAGGGATCGTTGCGCTTCTCCCTCTCATTCTTGTCAACGGCCCGTTTCCGCGCCGCTTCCCATTCCTTTTGCAGAAACGCCGCGTCGGGCAAGCCGGACGATGGTGGCCGGAAATCACGAAACAACGAGCGCCCCCCCCAAGCGGTCTTGACCAGCAGGACGGGCTCACGGAAGTGATTGCCAAGAACCGTCCCGAACTCGAGCTCCGGGCCGGTGCGGTTTGGCGACCCGTAACCGATGGTCAGTCCCCCGCGGCGCTCGCGGAACTTGATGAAGACATCATCCCGGACGATCCATTCGTCCCCAGCCCTGAGGTGGGCGAACAATGCCCTTGTCCCGGGCGCGCGAGCCTGGTGCTCCAACAGGTTGTTCTGTGCCTGGCCCACCATGTTGGATTGCCCCGCAAGAAGGAATACCCGCACAGGGGCGTCCTCCGCGTTTGCGGAGCATCCCATACCAAGGGCGATGAAGAACAAACCGGTGAGGCTGGTGCGAGCCAGCGGGCGTGTAAATACAGGAAGGTTCATGTGATTGCGGTTCGGTGGATGTTTGAACCCGGGTGCTTGGTGAAGGCGGAATGACATGGCGGCGGGTATGCCGTACATATCGATTGCCAGGCCACTTCGCCATTCCACCCCGAGTGCGGCAAAGAAAATGCTGCTTGCCAACCATGGCGCTTTACAGGTAGCTTCATGATCTATGGAGTCGTTCTGCCTCCGATCGGCGGCCGAGCAGGTCGCGGCATACCTGCGCACGCTGACCCAGCGCGGGGAGATCCGGGGCGTGATGCCCGGCGTCCATCGCCTGGCGGCGGAATTCGGGGTGCACCGCACGACTGTGGAGGCGGCGTTGCGTGAGCTCGAGCGCGAGGGCCTGTTGGCGGCGCGTGGTGTGGGCCGGCGCCGTCAGATTGTGACGAGCGCAGCAAGCAGGTTCGCGGGCCGACGGCTGCGGGTGGCGATCCTGATGCATGATCCGCCACGCCTGAATGAAAGCTGGCTGACCGAACTGCAACACGCGTTGAATCAAGCCGGACATGCGGCGTTCTTCACGGAGAAATCCCTGTTGGAACTTAAAATGAACGTGGGGCGGGTTGACCGCCTGGTCGGTCGGACTGAGGCGGATGCCTGGATCGTCGGAGTGGCTTCACGCGAAGTCCTTCAATGGTTCGTCGATCAAGGAATCCCTGCCTTCGCGCTGTTCGGGCGGCGGCGCGGTTTGCCGGTCCCCGCGGTGGGACCGGACAAGCCGCCGGTCTATGCCGCCATCACACGCCGACTGATCGAACTGGGTCACCGGCGCATAGTGTTGCTTGCGCAACGCGTCCGGCGCTTGCCCAAACCCGGAGCGAGCGAACAGGCGTTCCTCGCCGAATTGGCGGCTCACGGGATTGAGCCCCACTCCTATCACTTGCCGGACTGGGAAGAGACGATCAACGGCTTCGAAGCGCGGCTGGAGGAGCTGTTCCGGATAACCCCGCCGACCGCGCTGATCATCGACGAAGTGCCATTATGGTTGTCGTCGTTGCAGTTCCTCGGTCAACGGTGTCTGCGGGTGCCGCAGGACATCTCGATGGTATGCACCGACGGCGACCGCGCGTTCGCCTGGTGCAAGCCCACAGTAGCCCACATTCACTGGGATTCTCGCCCGGTCATAAGAAGGATCGTGCGTTGGGTGAGCAACGTGGCCTGCGGCAGGCAAGATCTTCGCCAAACCTTGACCAAGGTGAATTTCGTGGAAGGCGGAACTATCGGCCCGGCGAAAAAATGAAGCAGACGGGAGCTGCCCGGGACGGAGTTTACAGCACCTCATATCGCCTTGCGATATCGGCCGGCGCGGATCTGAAGAGAGAGGGGATTCACTTTTCTAACAGCCCCGAACCACGCCACCTGAAAGATGAACCAATTGAGTTCAAGGCTGGCTCAGTGTCGATGAATGCCGGTTCGCGGACTCGGCCAACAAGACCTTGCGGTGTGAGGAATCGCACGGATGGCCACGGAGCCGAATCAACCTGGAATCCATGGTCGTCATTGCCGGATTGCAATCACATCATCGGCAGGGTGATGCTTTCGAAGTCCACGCGGTTGAATCGCTTGTCCCAGTTGAAGATGCACAATTCGCGGCGGGTCGAGTAGAGGGCGACGGTCGAGGCGGTGATCATGGCCCATTCATTGCGCTGGGGATGGAAGTAGCTGAGGCGGATCGGCAGGCTGACGGTTTTGGAGCCGCCGAGCGGGTTGTGGGTCTTCATTTGGCCGGGCTCGACCAGGATATTGGCCTGCCCCAGCTCGACGCCGATTTTCAAGGTGGTCATGTTCAGGAACATGCTGTCACCACCCTTGATCTCCGCGAGATTCAGGACTTTGGTCTGGAAAATCAGCCCGTTGGATGTTTTCTCGATGGGAGCGAGAATGATCACGGCCTTGGCCACGTCCTCGGGAATGGTGGCCTGGGCAAGCGTCAGGTATTCGGGTTTCTCGGGATCCTTCGGATTGGCGATCTTGCGGACGATGCGCACGACGCCATCGGGCGGAATCCTAACCGGATCACTGGGCGAGAGCTTGGACAAGACCACCTGGCTGATGTCCTCGCCGGCCATCACGGTGACGGGGTTCTCGAGTTCCTTCGGCAGGCTTGTGCAGACAAACGATGCCACGCGGCCCCGCGCGGCGCGGGTTTCCCCGTCATTCGATGTGTCTTGCGCGGCCAGCGCGGCCAGGAACGTGAAAACGATGGCGAGGTGGATCAGCGTGGTCTTCATGGGTGAGATCTATCATTTTTTGCTCAGACTTCGTTCGCGCCGAGCCAGCGGAAGCTTTGGATGACGAATTTGCGCCCGAAACGCCGGTTGACGGCGGAAAGGGCGGTGTTCTCGCTGAAGTTGCCGTCCGCGGACATCAAGCGGACGGGAACGGAGGACTCATTGGTGGAATCCACGTATTCCGGCACGCGCTGGACGACGGCTTCGCACCATGCGCGGGCGAGCACCTTGCCGTTGGCCCCGGGCTGGCGGGACTCGCCATAAGCGCGGATGCGGAACGTGTCATCGCGGACCGAAAGCGTGTTCGCGATGGGTTTGAGCAAGTCCGACTGGATCACATATCCGGGGATGCCGGCCAGCCGCGATCCCTCCGCCGCTTCGGGGGTTGCGAAGCTGGTCCTGCCGAGTTCCTCTTTTTTCAACATGAAGCCCTGGGTCTGCTTGTAGCGGTAATTGATGGAAAGCGGATCCGGGGACTTGTCGTCGTAATCGATGGCGCTCTGCAGGGCACCCATCAGGCCGAGCTCGTCGTTGGACAGGCGGCGGTTGATGAATTCGGAGAAATTGAGAAACGGGCCGCGCAGCTTCACCTGTTTGACGCATTCCTTGGCCAGTTTCATGAGTTGCGCGTCATCCAGGAAGCGAACGCCGCTCCAGCCTTTGGACCGGTCCGGCAGGGTGACGCCCTGGGTGGGATCGTCCATCTCCTGGTCGGACACCTCGGTGTTGAAGCGCGACAGGGCGATCCGCTTGCCGGACGGCACGTCGATTTTCTGGAGCCGGCCAGAGGAGTCGCGATAAACGAGTTGCCGCTCGCGGATGCCGGCGAAGAGGGAATACCACGCGGAGACTGAAGTGCTGTTGACGTTGAACATGCCATCCACCATGAGGTGCCCGGCCGCCTTGAGATACCCTTCCGCGGCCTTGAGATCCGCCTTCACATCGGCCGGCGCCTTGCCGCCATCGCGATAGACGTATCGGGAATTGGCGATGCCTTCATCGGCAATGAGGCGGTCGATGTTCTCGGTCAGGTTGACCGCCGAACTCGCTCCCTGGCGCGTCTGGTCGGCAAGGGAGGAAACGAAATAATCGTCCCACAACGCGTCATTGAGCAACAGGACATGGTCCCAGTAGTCGCAATAGGCCTGCGTGTCCACCTCCTCGGTGATGCTCGGATCCTGCCGGTTGATCACGTCCCGGCTCACCGAGTTGTTGATGAACTGGTAAACGTCCGTTCTGGGCAGTATCGGATGCATGAAGGAGTTTCCGATACCCGGGCCCGTCACCCCGCTCTGGTAAGCCACGCGCTTGCTGTCGGATGAATAAAGCGAACATTTCGCCACACTGCTGCCGTCGCCGGTGAACCGCTGCGGTTTGAGCTGCATCGGATCCGTCGCACTCAGGCCGCGCTTGAGGTATTGGCTGGGTTTGACCCAACCGGGGTTGATGCGCATGTTGGCAAAGCCCGCCAGACTGCCGACCGGGGCGGTGGGAAGTTCCAGCACGGGAGCCGAGGTGACCTGCTCGATGGGGCCGAGGAAGGCCTTCTCGCCGATTTGCCCGACGATCTTGCTGACGCCGAAGGTCGTGGTGGGGCCGAAGCTCACGATGTAGGGGCAATCCAGCCGCTGGGTGTGGGCGATTGTGTCGTCGAGCGACATGTACATTCCGCTGCCAAAGTAGAATGGCGGGGCCTGGATCCAGTTCCGGCTGCGCCAATCCCTTGCCCAGTCGATGCTTGGATATTCAGGCTCGAAGAGTCCCTTGATCGCCATTTGCGCATAGGCCACGATCTTGGGATTGCCGTCGAATTCCCATGCCGCAAGGTTGCCGACGCCGGGAGGAGTGATCGGGGTATTGGTCTGGTCCCGCCTGTGAGGAGCCCGCTGGAGCCAGTCATTCGAATACGTCATCGGCAACATCCCCGATCCGCCCAGCAGCGAAGCTTCGATGAACATCGCACCCGGGGTGTTTCCAACGTTCACCCCGCCCCCCCATTGGGCGCAGGAGAACTCATAGGCCACACCCGGCTTTTCGGCGGGAGCAAACGAAACGACGTTGCCGATTTTCCAGTTTCGCTCGTCTCCCGCGACCACATTCGGATCGAAGCCCGGGACGAGCTCGGTCGTAACGGTCTGGCCCGCATTGGCGCTGTCGATGGTTGACTTCATGGAAAACACCTTCAGCTCCCCGGGCTCGAAAATGATTTCACCGCCACGGCTGGCCCTGACTTGTCCGATGAAGTTCCTGGCTTCGCCATAGTTGTTTTTGGTTTTGAACTCACCATTCAGATAGAAACCCATGTTGGTGGGCCACAGCTTGTATGCCTTGGAATTGATCGTCATCTGGCCGGAAGGAATGACCAACTGGGTGTTGTAGGGATTCCAGAAGGTGAAGACCGGGCTGTAGTATTGTTGGCAAAGGAATTTTCCGCCGCCAGCAGGCTTGGCCACCAGACTGTAGATCAGGGTCAGCTTCGCCAGGACCGGTGCCCGCCAGTAATGGTTGGCCCCTTCCCATGCCGAGCTATTCGCCTGCAGCGAGGTGGAAGCCGCGAAAGCGGTGGATGGCTTGCCCCTGTTCCATGCAAGCGATCCGGTGACGCCTTGTTCCGTGCGCGTGGCGTCGCTTGTAGCGCGATACATGCGGTAATAATGCCGCATGTTGGTCCATGAGGCGAACTGGCGATTGGGGATTTTGGCGTTCTTGTCCGCCAGTTCCTTGCTCATCGGGCGGATCGACGGCTCGCGGATGTCCTGAGTCGGGTTGAAGCGGTAGGGTGCGGGCAGCCGATTGGCATCCTGCTCGAACAACAGGCTGAGGTCTTTTTTGAGATGACCGCTGCGCGTGCTTGCAAGCACGCCCTGGCTCTGTGTGGTGAGATCGATGAAATACTGCTGCACGGCGGTCTGGTCCACGTGGGCCGGCCGCAGAAGTTCGTGCCGCGCCCGGGGG
>JBMTCD010000096.1:0-12557 GCA_049430545.1 Luteolibacter sp. | reverse complement strand
TTTATGAAGACTGGCCAAAAAGAACTTGTTACTTGGTGCTCCGAACACGAGTGGGGCGTCACCCTGCTCGCCAAGGACACCCTGGACATCAAGGCGATCGTTTACGAAATGCGTTTCGATGAAGTCTCGGCCCGCTACGGCGAATTCGGCGACTTTTACATCGGCCTGCAGCTTCCGCTCGACGAGTTGTTCCGGCGCGTCTGCCTGTGACGGGAGACACGGGCGCGGGCCTCAAAGGCCTCAATCCTCCTCGAACTTGCGGGAAATGAGTTCCTCGATGGCGCTCAATGCGTCTTCCGCGTCCGGTCCGTCTGCGCTGACCGAGATCACCGAGCCATGGCCAGCGGCCAGCATCATCAGGCCCATGATGCTCTTGCCGTCCACCTCCTCGCCGTCTTTCTCGACGAAGACGTCCGCCTTGAAACGATTGGCGGTTTTCACGAACTGCGCGGCGGGGCGCGCATGAATGCCGAGCTTGTTGAGGATCGTGAATTCTTTTTTGGCCATGGAGGTTCCGGCTTGCGCCGGGCGGAGGCTAAGAAGTCCCCGCGAGCCGTCCAAGGTAAAAATGCGTGTGGGGGAAGGTCGCACAGGGAGGGTGGCTGCCGTCAGGCGAGCGGGTATTCGCCGTCGTCGTCCACGCCATGCCAGCCGAGTGTGCCGAATGCGCGCAGGATCGAGTCGATCGGCTCTCCCTCTTCCTCGTCTTCGCCGTGTTCGATGGTGGCGCTGCCGCTCAGCCCGTGGTTCACCTCGATGCTGATCACGGTGCTGTAGCACTCGAGAATGATCCAATCGCCCCATGATTTGGCCTGATGGCGGGGATCGAGGTCTTCCTTGCGGAGGGCGGCGAGGACTTCAGCGAGCGTGCTGGGTGGCGAAAAATCGGGGACTTTGAGAACGGTTTCCATGAATGGCAGAGGGGGAAATCAAGAACGCAGCCACGTTGGAACAATTCCCCCGCCGGGTCGAGAATGGAATGCTTCTTTTGCGACAAATTCACAGGATGGTTGCGTTCCGCGCCGCCCTGATGATGATGCGCCCGCCATGGAACCCGTTACCTTCCAACCGCTGTATATGACCCGCGTCTGGGGCGGGCGCGAGTTCGAGCGCGCTTACCGACGCCGCCTGCCCGAGGCACACACGCCATACGGCGAGTCCTGGGAAATCGTCGATCGCGAAAAGGAACAGTCGGTCGTCGATGAAGGGCCGCTGGCGGGGGCCGCGTTGCATCAATTGTGGACGCAGCGGCGCGAGGCCCTCTTCGGGGCCGGATACGAAGCGCACGCGCGCTTTCCGGTGCTCATCAAGATTCTCGACGCGCGCGACGACCTCTCCATCCAGGTGCATCCGCGCGCGGCCAATGCGGGTCCGGATGCGGAGCCGAAGACCGAGATGTGGTTCATCGCCGGTTGCGATCCGGGAGCGAAGTTATACGCCGGGCTCAAGCGCGGCGTCACCCGTGCGGACTTCGAACAGGCGCTCGCGGATGGCAGCGTGGCCGCTTGCGTGCACGCCATCGAGCCGCGGCCCGGCGATTCGATTTTCATCCCTTCCGGTCGCTTGCATGCCATCGGCGCGGGATTCCTCATCCACGAAATCCAGCAGAATTCGGACACCACTTATCGCGTCTTCGATTGGAACCGCGCGGGTCTCGACGGCAAGCCGCGCCAACTGCATATCGATGAGTCGCTGGCCAACATCGACTTCGATGACATCGAGCCCGCCATCGATGCGCCGCACGAGGGATGGCTTGCGGATTGTCCGTGGTTCAGGACGGAGCGGATCCGCCTCCAAGCCGGCGCAACGCTCGCCAATCCGGACCCGGAAAAATTCTCGATCGTGTCGCTGATCGATGGGACGCTGGAAAGTGCCGGCGGCAGGCGATTCGAAAAAGGCCGGACGCTGCTGCTGCCGCGCGGGGTCACGCCGCTCAAGGTCATGGCAGGCACCGATCTTCTGCAAATCACGGTGCCGTGACGGCCACGGCAGATCAGGCATCGGGGTGGCATTCGCCGAGCTTGGTGAGTTGGTCCGGCTCGTTGAATGCGCCGATGCCGTTCTCCGTGGCCGGCTACAGCACACGGCCAGCGAGATAGACGAAGCGCTCGCGGTTCATGATGCTCTTGAGGATGCGGAAATACGATTTGAGGCGTCTGGCGGGCCGGAGCCAGCGGGAATGCCCGGGCGCGTGGCCGGGCATCTGGTAGCGCATGCGCGCCATGCCCTGCCGCAGGCGTGGGGCGATCTTCGCCAGCCGCTCGTCGTTCCGTTCCAGGCACCTCAGGTAGGGGGTCAACACATGGCGGATCAAGACGCCACATGGCTTCACCTTGTAGGATTGAAACGCGATTTCATACAACACGGAATTGATTTTCCGCAGATCGTGGAAGTGATAGAAAACCAGCGTTTGGCCATTGACGGTAGTGTTGCCTTTGCCGTGCGCCAGCCGTGCTCCCGCGAAGTTCCACGCCGCGAGGTTCGCCCCCGGATGCCCGATCACCGCCAGGCTTTTGAAAAGCGCCGGCCATTGGTCGAGGTATTTCTGGTCGGCGAATTTCCCGTCTTCCTCGCGGTCATGGCACCATTCCAGGCAGCGGTTGCGCCACCAATGGAGGCATTCGAGCCCGGCCCTGTCGTTGCGGAACGAAAGCCACCCCACGTTGTAGAGGCCGAATCGCTCATATTCGCGCAATTCAGGGCTGAAGCGGTGCGGCGTGACTGAGATCGATTTTTCAGCCATTTCCTCGAACAAAGGCTCCGGGCTGGAGAAGAAAAACAGGTCCGCGTCCAGATAGGTGATCATCTCCGCATCCGGTTGGCGGGCCATCACATACAATGGCAGGCTCGGGGTGCAGGTGAAGTAGAATTCCACGACCGAGCGGTTGCAGCGCGCCGCCCGCAATGCTTCGTCATCGCGCAGGAAATCCTCGAGCCGGATCGGCTGGATTCCTTCCATGGCCAGCTTTTCGAGGAGCTCGAACGCGATCTCGTCCAGGCAAAGCACCCAAAGACGGAAATCCGGACAATGCTCGCGGAGCGAGCCGTAAAGCGCCAAGCCACGCGAGAGATAGCGGTGGTCGAAGTAGGTGCAGAAGTGCCTCGTCACGTCGGTATGCGGGTTGTGGAAAGCCATTGGAGCAGCAGCTCGCAGACCATCGTGACCTCCTGTCGGGAGATGCCCGGATGGACCGGCAGGCTGAGGATTTCCCCGCAGGTGCGTTCGGTCACGGGGAGGACGGATTCCCCTGTGGCCTGCCTCCGGTAGGCCGGCTGCAAATGGGCGGGAACCGGGTAATGGATCTGCGTGTGGACACCATGATCCTTTAAAAAAGCACGCATGCCGTCGCGGTTGTCGGTGCGCACGACATATTGGTGGAAAACATGGCTGCCATCCGCAGGTCTGCGCGGCAGCACCAGCGGCGCGGAGGCCAGCAGCGTGTCGTAAATGGCGGCCATTTCGCCGCGGCGGCGGTTGGATTGCGCGAGCGATCGCAGTTTGACCCGCAGGATGGCGGCCTGGATCTCGTCGAGGCGGGTGTTCATGCCGCCGCTCCACTCGCTGATGTTCTGGTTGTTCCAGCCGTATTGGCGGAGTGCGGTGGCTTTTTCCGCGAAGGTGCGGTGGTCCGTCACGAGCGCGCCTCCGTCACCGATCGCCCCGAGATTCTTGGTGGGGTAGAAACTGAAGGCGGCGAGATCGCCCCAGGTCCCGGTCATCTTGCCGTGGCAGAGCGCTCCATGGCATTGGGCACAATCCTCGATCACCGCCAAACCGTGCCGCCGGGCGATCTCCATGATGGCCGGCATGTTCGCGGGATGCCCGTAGAGGTGGACGGGGACGATGGCCCTGGCGTTGGCTTCGCCCGAAATCGCCGCCTCGAGCAGCGCCGGATCCATGGTATAGGTGTCGGGATCGATATCGACAAACAGCGGCCTGGCTTCGGACAGCTCGATGGCGCTGACCGTGGCCACCGCGGTGTGCGCCACGGTCACGACGGAGTCGCCGGCACCGATTCCCAGCACCCGCAGGGCAAGGTGCAGCGCCTCGGTCCCGCTGCCCACACCCACCGCGTGGCCGATGCCGAGAAAATCGGCGAACTCCCGCTCGAAGGCGGCCACCTCTTCACCGAGAATGTATCGCCCCCCTTCCAGCACATGTTGGATCGCCTCCCGGATCGGCTCCATGTGGGCGCGACAGTCGGCCATCGGATCCGCTGCGGCGACGGCAGGACGCATGATCGATTGTGACGGTTCAGACATAATATCGAAGGTGTTGGCGGTAGTATTCAAGCGACCGGGCGAGGCCGTCGTGCAGGTCGATTCGCGGCTGCCAGCCGATTTCATTGCGGATCATGGCGAAATCCGCGTAGTAATTGCCGATGTCGATCGTTTGCCGGTCTTTCGGGAATTCGCGCACGGCGAATTCGCCGCCACCATTGACCTCGACGAGGATCTCGGCGAGTCGTTTCAAGGTGACCACGGAACATCCGCCAAGATTGTAGATCCGGCCGTGGGCGGCATCGCTGGACGCGGCCATGAGGAAGGCGTCCACCGCGTCGTCCACATAGGTGAAATCCCTCAATTGCTCCCCGCCCCAAACCTCGAAGGGCTTGTTCTCCACGAGCAGGCGCAGCCACGCGCCAAGGAATGTCTGCCGTGCGTCCATGACCCGCATCCGGGGGCCGTAGGTGTTCGTGAGCCGCAGCGAGCAGGCGCGGATGCTATAAACATTGTTATAGAGTATATGATACCATTCACCCGCCATCTTGTTGACGCCGTTGACATCAGTGGGACGCAGCAGGTGGTTTTCATCCACGGGGAGATGATCCGGCTTGCCATAGAGCTGGCGCGTGCTGGCGAAGACGACGCGGATATCCGGATTGACCTTGCGGCAAGCCTCCAGCACGGACAGGGAGGCGAGGCAGTTGTTATCCAGGTCCTTGTAGGGAAATTCCATCGAGTCCATGTGGCTGGTCAGCCCGGCCAGGTTGAAAAGATAGTCCTGGCCTTTCAGGAGATAGTGGAGGCTGGTTTCATTCCCCACACTGGAGATATTGAGGCGCACCTGGTCCACGATGCCTTCGAGGTTGAAGAGATTGCCTCCGCATTCCGGGAAGAAGGTGTCGATCAACGTCACCCGTGCTCCCAGCGACACGAGTTTCGCGGCGAGGTTGGAACCGATGAAGCCAGCGCCTCCGGTGATGAGGACGCGGCGGCTGGTAAAGGGCGATTCGCTCATGAGCGGCTGTTGGCTGTTGGGACGCGGAAGAGAAATCCTCCGTATTGACATCTTTCGGGAGCGTTTGCCACCGGAGGCGACTCCGGAACGAGAAACTCCCTGGTGAGGCGCAACCCGGTCGCGGCGGCGTGATCGAGGATTTCGGTGCGGTTGAGGAACCAGCCGCAATACTCGGTGTCGTAGCCATGCATGTAGGGGCGTTGGCGGACGACGAAGGACGGCACCGTTCTCACCAGCGGAAGCCGCGTGAGGTAAAGCCAGCCATCCGCCGCCGCGGCGAGGGACTGCATGGCGGCACGCCAGTCCCTGCTGTAGTGCATCGAGCCACTGGCCATCACCAGATCGTAGCGGCGCGAGAAACAGGACGCCTCGCTCTCGTGGAATGTCGCTTCCGGCTGGAGTTCCCTTCCTGCCGCGCAGAGCCGCGGCATGTCCTTGCAGTGGTAATCCAGCGCCACCCCGGGCAGCAGCGCGCGCGCCAGCACGCCGTAGTGGCCGACGCCGCCGCCCCAATCGAGAACCGACAGGGAATCCGAGTGGCGCGACGCGAGCGCCGCCACGTAGCCGAAAGTCATGATGGTGGCGTGTGCCCCGTAATCGTGGTTTCCAGGCTCCGCCGCTTCATGGGAGATGCCGAGCGGGCCGTTGCCGCAGGCGAGCGCTACGAAACGCGACCACTTTTCCCGCTGGGAATTCGCCACGCTCTCGACATTCCAGCCCTGGGCATCCGCGCCGCCATCCTGCCAGCCGTCCGGCAGGTATTCCCACTCTGGCGGCGGTTTCGGACGCATCGCTTTGAGCAGGTCCACGACGACGGGCGGCAGAATCCGGCGGATCAAATGTCTGGTGTTCACCTTGTGTGGGGGGCTGAGTGGTGATGAGGGGGAATGGGCTGCCTGCCGCGGACAGGGGTGGAGGCATCATTTATATGTAATGTGCGGATGGCGGCAGATAAAGCTTTTTCCACTCGGGGTGACCGATGATGCGGGCGGGCACCTCGGTGGTGCGCCAGCGCGAATTGCCGCGGAAATAAGCCATGAACATGGCGTGTGCGTCATCAGGCCGCACCCTGCCGCTTCTCACGCCGGGCCAGTCGGCGAGGCGGTCCTCGTGAACGACAAGCGCCCTGTCGCGCAGGACGCGGACCGATTCCTGCCCAAACGCGGAAAGGGCGCTGATCCGATGGTTTCCATCCATCACGATGAATGCCGATGGATGCCCGGACCGCCGCAGTTCGCAGACTTCGATGTGGGAATACCGATCGCTCCGGTATCCGTGCTTCCCGATCATCCATACGGCCCGCTCCTGCCAGAAAAACTCCTGGTCGATGCGGTGGGCGAGGATTCCGGTCTCGGAAAAATGTGTGATGATGTCGGGACCATCCTCGGGGTTTTCGAACCAGCCGTAGCCGGGCGCGAGACGATCCTCCGCGATTTTCCACCAAGGATAAGCCCACAGCGGACTGTGTTCCCGCAGTTCGATCCCGAGGGCTTCCGCCATTCCACGCGGACGGTAATAGCGGAGAAACTCCACGAATTGCCGGCGTGAGCCGAGCAAGAATCCTCCGTGGTGGAGATCGCGCGCCCTGTTTTCGAGCGGATTGAATTCCCGGCATCCGAAGCGGAATCCCGTGTAATGCACGCAGGAAGCCAGAGGAATTTCCAGCTCGTCGCAAACAGGCGCGGCGGTTTTCGGACCGCGCAAGCTCCGCAGGATTGTTCCGCACCATTTCATGTTCCCGTTGGCGACTTGTTATTGCTCGTCCAGCGCACATCGGCATGGAACCGGCCGATCTGCCGTGGAGAGTAGGAATAATACTCGAATCCCTTGTTGGTGACCTCGAACGTGATCGCCCGTTCATGACGATCGAAAATCTCGAAATTCGGCCGGTGCAGCGTGACGGTGACGAAATATCTTCCGGGCAGGAGCACGGACTGCGGGATGCGCGCGGTGAGCAAATGGTTTCCTCCCTTTTCCACGATGATCGGCGGGTCGGACATGACCGAGGTGGAGCGGAACAGTTGTTCCCCGGTGTTGTCCGAAACGGCAAACGACACATCCATGCCGGGAATCTTGCGCCGCAGGGTGAAGTCCATCAGCAGTATGACGGATTCGTCGAAATCGAAGTTGGCCGAGGGTGTCCGGTCTTCCCGTGCCAGCGTCACACGGTTGAAGAACGCCTCGCCTCCACCCGCTTGGAATTCAAGAGTCGGCTCACCGTTCAAGTCCCGCGAGAGATAGGTGTTGATGATTTCGTTCGGTCCGCCGTCGGCCGTCAGCCGACCCTTTTCGATGAGTATGCAGCGGGAGCAGAGGTTGACGATGGCGGAGGTGTTGTGGCTGACGAACAGCACGGTGCGGCCGCCCTTTGCCACAGCGCCCATCCGGGTGAGACATTTTTGCTGGAATGCCGCGTCGCCGACCGCCAGCACCTCGTCGATGATCAGGATTTCCGGTTCCAGGTGCGCGGCGACTGCGAAGGCCAGCCGCACATACATGCCGCTGCTGTAGCGCTTCACTGGCGTGTCGAGGAACTGCTCGATTTCGGCAAAGTCGATGATCTCGTCGAGTTTGGAGCGGATTTCCCTGCGGTTCATGCCGAGTATGGCGCCATTGAGAAAAATATTCTCGCGGCCGCTCAGTTCCGGATGAAAACCGGTGCCGACCTCGAGCAGCGACGCCACCCGTCCGCGGATCAGGGCCTCGCCGAGCGTGGGCTCGGTGATGCGCGAGAGGATCTTGAGCAGCGTGGATTTTCCCGCGCCGTTCGAGCCGATGATGCCCAGCACCTCGCCGTGCCCGACGACGAAGGAAATGTCCCGCAGCGCCCAGAAATCCCCGGCTCCGGGACGGGGGGGCTGTTGGCCGCTCCGCAGCCGGTCCCACCAGTTTTCGACCTCCTCGCGCAGGCTCTTGGCACCGAGCGTGCCGAGCCGGAAGCGTTTGGAGATGCCGTTGACCTCGATGATGGGCTTCACGTTTATCGAATGGGAATGGATTCAGGCGATGTCGGCGAAAGTCCGTTCCACCCTCTGGAACACCAGCAGGCCGGACACGAGGGTGAGAAACATTGCAGCGATCGACACCGCGATGTGCGCCGGGTCGCAAGAGCCCTTGCCCAGAAGAACCTGTTTGAGCAGCTCCACGGGCACCGTCATCGGATTGAGGATGGACACCCAGCGCCATTTTTCCGGCACGTTGGAAAGCGGATAAATCACCGGCGTGGCATACATCCAGATCTGGACCAGGAACACGGAGAGATGCTGGAAGTCGCGGTATTTCGCGCTCAATGCCGAGAGCCACAGGCCGACGCCCAAGCTGAAAAGCGCGATGTGCAGGACGATCAACGGCAGCATCAAGGCCGTCCACTCCATCCCGAAGCGGCCGCCGTCCGGCGTGAACCGGCTGTAAAGCGCATAGACGGCGAGAAAGGTGGTGAACTGGATGCCAAAGGCGAGGAGATTGGATGTCACTGCGGCGAGAGGCACCACCAGCCGTGGGAAATACACCTTTTTAAAAAGCGCGGCGTTGCTGATCAGGGCCGTTGAGGTGCTCTGGTAATTCTGTGAGAAATAGGTCCAGCCGAGCAATCCGCACAGATAAAACAGGACCGGCGGCACCCCATCTGTCGGGATCCTGGCCACTTTTCCGAACACCACCGTAAAGGTCAGCGTCATGAGCACCGGCTGCAGAACGAACCATGCCGGCCCCAGAACCGTCTGCTTGTAGCGCGAGACGAAATCGCGGCGCACCAGCAGCAGCAGCAAATCGCGATAATCCCACAAGCCGCGCCAGTCCATACGTATCCATCTTTGATTGGGATGAATCGCAAATTCATAATCCGTTGAGTGTGACATGACACCGGAGGGGGGAGAGGGGGAAGGGGAGGGGGAGGATCGCAAAGTGACGCACGCTTGAGCGACGGATTCCGAGCGAGCTCGCGGCGCGCTTGGATGGGGATATCGGGCGAAGCTGCCTTTTTTTGTGACCGGGGGAAACAATGAGCAATCCGAAAGGCAAAGTCAAGCAGGCATGGATTTCGTGTGATTTTTTTGAATCCCACTGAAAATCTCTGCCCGTCATAAAAAATGGGATTGCATGCCTGCTGCGGCGGGTCCTAGCCTCCGCCCGCCCAACGGGAATTCACGCGCGGTTAGCTCAGTGGTAGAGCACTACCTTGACACGGTAGGGGTCACTGGTTCGAACCCAGTATCGCGCACCATCTTTGGTTATCAGTGGTTTGCAGTTTCAACCACGGCCCGATCCGCCCCCATGCGCCGCTGTTGGAGGAAGCATGTGACTGAAGCACTCGATTTACGGCTGAGAGATTGAGCAACTGCCAGGGAGCGGGCCTTTCGGGCAGGAAAATTGCAGCCAATTCATTGATTTTAAATGAATCAGGAATAAATCCGCCGATTGGGCTCCAGTATCGCGGACACTCAGGCGGTGCGCAGCAGGTTTCAGTCGCGGTTTCTTGCTTCTTGCCGCACGGGAAATTGGCTCTTAGCTTCCGCGCCACGGACGGCGCACATGGCCTGTCCGTAATCCAGCTCGCCGATTCCATGAGTTCCAAAAAATCCACTCCCACTCACGATCACGACACAGTCCATCAGCCGCCCAAGGAGTTTGCGAAGAAAGCGCGTATTCCTTCGTTGGCCGCATACAGGAAGCTCTACAAAAAATCGATCGAGAAGCCTGCCGAGTTCTGGGCCAAGGAGGCGAAGGAACTCCATTGGAGCAAGAAGTGGAACAAGACACTCGAGTGGAAGGCACCGTTCGCGAAATGGTTCGTCGGCGGCAAGCTCAACGTCTGCGAAAACTGCGTGGACCGCCACGCCGAGGGGCCTCGTAAAAACAAGGCTGCCATCATCTGGGAGGGAGAACCAGGCGACAAGCGCGTGCTCACCTACGGCCAACTCCAGCGCGAGGTCTGCCGCTTTGCCAATGTGCTGGAAAAAAAAGGCGTCAAGTCCGGCGACCGCGTGTTGATCTACATGCCGATGATCCCCGAGGCCGCCATCGCCATGCTCGCCTGCGCGCGCATCGGTGCCGCACACAACGTCGTGTTCGGCGGCTTTGCCGCGGATGCCATCGTCGATCGCCTGGAAGACTCCGGTGCCACCACCATCCTCACCGCCGATGGCGGATGGCGGCGCGGCAAGGTTGTGCCGCTCAAGCCGGTGGTGGATGAGGCGCTGGCGAAATACAGGCACGTCAAGCGCGTGATCGTGGTGAAGCGCTGCGAAAACGAGGTTTGCATGACCGAACCGCGCGACAGCTGGTGGCACGACGAGGTGGCTGCCGTTTCCGCCAAGCACAAGGCGAAGGCCTTCGATTCGGAGCATCCGTTGTTCCTGCTCTACACCTCCGGTTCCACCGGCAAGCCGAAGGGCATTCTCCACACCTCCGGCGGATACCTCACCGGCACCTACAGCACCTGCAAATACATCTTCGATATGAACGACGAGGATGTCTACTGGTGCACCGCGGATGTCGGCTGGATCACCGGTCATTCCTACATCGTCTATGGGCCGCTCGCCAACGGCGTCACGCAGGTGATGTATGAAGGCGCGCCGAATTTCCCGGACTTTGGCCGCTTTTGGAAAATGGTGGAGGAATACGGCGTCACGATCTTCTACACCGCGCCCACCGCCATCCGCGCCTTTATCAAGGCCGGCGACCATTTTCCCGCGGCTTGCGACCTGTCTTCGCTGCGTCTCCTGGGTTCGGTTGGCGAACCGATCAATCCCGAGGCATGGAATTGGTACCACAAACACATCGGCGGCGGGAAATGCCCGATCGTCGATACCTGGTGGCAAACGGAAACCGGTGCCATCCTCATTTCCCCTTTGCCCGGAGCCACTCCGCTCAAGGCCGGCACCGCGACGCTGCCGTTCTTCGGCATCGATGCCGCCATTCTCGACGACGCCGGCAAGGAGTGCAAAGCCGGCCAGGATGGCCGCCTCGTGATCCGCAAACCGTGGCCGTCGATGATCCGCACGATTCACGGCGACAAGGAACGCTACCGGAAAACCTATTGGTCCGACTACCCCGGTCTCTACACGGCCGGCGACGGCGCGCGCCGCGACAAGGACGGCAACTTCTGGATCATCGGCCGTCTCGACGATGTGCTCAATGTTTCCGGCCACCGCCTCGGCACCGCGGAAATCGAGAGCGCGCTCGTCTCGCATCCGGCCGTGGCGGAGGCCGCGGTGATCGGCCGGCCGGACGATTTGAAAGGCCAGGCCGTCGTCTCATTCGTCACGCTCAAGGGCGGCTTCCATGAGTCTGCGGAACTCCGCGAGGAACTCCGCGGTCACGTCGGCAAGGTGATCGGTGCCATTGCCAAGCCGGACGATCTTTTTTTCACACCGGGGCTTCCCAAAACCCGCTCCGGCAAAATCATGCGCCGCTTGCTCAAGGAATTGGTCACCACAGGCACCGTCGCCGGCAATGTGACCACGCTCGAGGACTTCTCGGTCGTCGAGAACCTGCAGCGGCAGATAACCGAAGCTCGCGCCCGCCAATGACCTCGACGAAATATTTCATCGCCCGCATCGCCCAGGCCTTCGGTTATGTCCGCAGGCCCCAACGCATGGCGAATGCCGCCAGCGAGATGCACCTGCTGCGCGAAGCCGAAGCCTACCTGGGCGAGGCCATCTGGCAAAAGGTGGAGAATGTCGAAAAGCTCTCCGTGGAATATTGGAACCTGCGCAAGCTCATGAAAGAGCGCATGGCCGTCGAGGAAAAACTCCAGAACTGTCAGGCACGGCTCGACAAGGCCCATCAAGAGCGGGCCGAGCTCCTCAACAGCATGCCGGAGGAAAATGAGGAGCTTTTCAATCAACGTGTCGCCCTGCTCGCCGAGCTGGAGTCGCTGGCAGTCCAGCGCGACAAGATTGTCGCCGATGCGCGTGAGGTCCGGCGCGCTTATGTCGGACTCAAGATGAAACTCGAGGTGCTCGCCAGTGAATCGGGTGGCGTTTCCGCCGGCTTCGAGGACGCTGAAAAGGTCAAGGCGCGGCTCCAGAAATTGAAAAAGCGCTTTGCGGAACTCAAGGATGAGCGCATGCGCATCGGTGGGCTCATCGAACAGGGCGACAACAAATTGGACAAACTCGACCAATTCCTAAAACAGGAGCGACTGAAGCAGCGCGAGCATGCCTCCCAAGCCTTCCAGGTCATCGGCGAGGGCAACAAGGAAATTTCCATTCTGCGCGCCGAAAGCGGCTTGCTCGATACCCAGATGCGTCAGTTGTTCGGTGAAATCGGCCGTTATGTCAGCCGCCACAGCCACCTCGATCCCTCTTGCGCC
>JBMTCD010000095.1:0-12649 GCA_049430545.1 Luteolibacter sp. | reverse complement strand
CGACGAATTCATCGCGCGCGGTTGGGAGGAGCTTTCAGGCGTCTCGGAAACGATCGATCCCGAGGCGTGCGTGGCAGCGGTTTTCGAGGTGCTCGAACGCCGCATCGCCGCCGGCGAAATCGCGGAAATCCGCGGTGCCTTGCCCAAGCAATTCCAACAACTGTGGCCGGTCGTGCCGTAAGCCCATGCGGCGGCATTCATCCGGCCGGCCGGCGTGATTTTCCCCTTCCCTGAGGCGGCAGGAGCGCAGGACCAGCCCGACATCGTCGCGGCCGAGCAAGGGCCGGAGGTATTGGAGCTGGAAGTTGCGCGAGATGGTGGCCAAGGCACCGACCCTCAGCTCCTGCCGCCGTTCGCCGCCGCGCTGGCCCATCACCGCCGCCAGCTCCTCGCCGGCGCGCGCGATGGTGTCGGCATAGTCGAGCGCGATGCGCCCGGCCCCGGCAAGCACCAGCGACTTGTGCTCGCGCTCGAAGAGCGGATGGCCAGGCGATTCCTCAAGCTGGCGCAGCTGGACGCTCAGCGTGGCATTGGAATCGGGTTCCTGCTCACCATCCTCTGCGCCTCCTCGTCCTGCGGCGGTCTGTTCCACTTGAGCCACGTCGCCGGCAGCTTGGACTCTTTGCGTGAAAACCCGTGCCACGGAAATGCCTCCGGCTCTGTTCGCGTCCTTCAGGCGTCAAACCACCGACCAATCCGTTAAGTGGCAATATATTCACCATCCTCCGGTTTTCAGATTTCGGCTTGCGCGCTCAATTGGGTCGTTCCACGAACCATCCCCCGCAGTTCGTGTTCCTCAGGACTCTCCTCCACAGGCCAAACTCGTGTCCCCACCACTGCCATGAATACCATGATACCCTCGAACTCCCCACAGTGCCCATCACGCCGCAGCCGCTGGCTCAGCGGCTCGTTCGCAGCCATCGCTCTGTCCGCTGTCGCGCCACTCCAAGCCCAGGTCTTTTCCGGCACCTTCGATCTCGCAGGTGACGGCAACAACGTGACGAGTTTCGCCTACAACGGCACACCAATCACGGGCCTGACCGTGAGCCCTCTCACCAAGGTGGGAATCACCAGTTCATCGAGCTTCGGCAACTTCCGCGGCAGCAACTGGCCCACGGGTGCCAGCAATGGCAGCGACACATTTACCGGCGCGGTGGACACCGGCAAACACATCGAGTTCACCCTTACCGCCACTTCCGGCACCATCGATCTTCCAACCATCACCTTCGGCGTCGGACGCAGCAGCACCGGACCGCGCCAATGGCAATGGCGCAGCAGCGCGGATGGCTACGCCGCCCCGATTCCAGTGACCACCGTCAATGCGGATTTCACCCACTCAGCCGGTATGTTGACCAATCCCGATTCGAGCTCAAGCTGGACCGGCAACGTGATCGAAACCTCCGGTCCCGCCTACGAAGGCCTCACCAGCATCACCTTCCGCCTCTACGGCTACAATGCGGAGGCATCAACCGGCACCGGCGGTCTCCAAGGGAATCTTATCTTTGGTGGCACGCTCAGCGGTGGCGCCCCCGACACCGATCCGCCGGTATTGGTAGCCACCTCACCCGCCGACGACGCGGCCGGAGTCAGCCCGGACGCTTCCCTGAGCATCACTTTCGACGAGAGCGTTCAAGCTGGCACGGGTTTCATCACCCTCTACGATTCCGGTGACAATGCGGTGGAGTCATTCGACGTGGCCACTGCGAGCATCACGGGAACGGCCGTCACGGTCACCCCGGCTGCGGCGCTCAGCCCCTTGACGTCCTACTACGTTCTCATCGAAAACGGCGCGATCACCGATACCGCCGCCAGCCCGAACGCGTATGCCGGTATCAGCGACCCGACGATCTGGAACTTCACCACCGGCGACGGATTGGTGCCTGTGCTCGTCATCAACGAAGTGATGCAGGATCCCAGTGCGGTCGGCGACTCTGCGGGCGAGTGGTTCGAGATTTACAACCCGGGCGCAAGCGCCGTGGACATCAACGGCTGGACGATTTCCGACAATGGCACCGATTCGCACGTGATCAACAACGCGGGACCGCTGGAAGTTCCCGCCGGCGGATATCTGGTACTTGGAAACAACTCGGATTTCGCCACCAACGGCGGGGTCAACGTGGCTTATTCCTACGGTTCATCCTTCTTCTTGAGCAATAATGACGACGAACTGGTCCTCACCGACAGCTTCGCCAACGAGATCGACCGCATCGAGTGGGACGGCGGCACTCTCTGGCCGGACCCAACCGGTGCGTCGATGGCCCTGAGCGACCCGGCGCTGGACAACAACGACGGATCCAACTGGTTCGAGGAGGCCACCTTCCGCTACGGTGCCGGAGACTTTGGAACGCCCGGCGGACCGAATGTGTCTGGCGGAGGCGCGCCGCTGGTGGCGAGTTTGTCCCCTGTGAACGGCGCCACCGGACTGTCCGCCATGGCCATCACCGAACTGGAAGCGGTTTTCAGCGAGGATGTGACCGCCGGCACCGGCACCATCGTGCTCCGCGATGCGAGCGACGACAGCGTGGTGGCATCCTACGATGTCGCCAACAGCTTCGACTTCGCGATAGCCGGCAACACGCTGATCCTGTTCAACGTGGCGCTGGCCGACAGCACCAGTTACTGGGTCGAGATACCGGACACCGCGATCCTTGCGCTTGACGACAGCACGCCGTTCGCCGGTTTCGCGGATTCCACCGGCTGGAGATTCTCAACCGCCGCGCCGCCAGTGGCACCCACCGTGGTCGTGAACAAATACGACGCCTCCGGGCCGCCGGACACCATCGAGTTGCTCGTGATCGGGGATGAAACTCCCGGCAGCACACTCGATATGCGCGGCATGATCCTGAAGGACTTCTCCAGCAACATGACCGGCGATGGTGGCGGCAAGTTCGAATTCAGCACCGATACGCTTTGGGAAGCCGTTCCGGTCGGAACCCAGATCATCCTTACTTCGGACTCGACCGCCGCGGACGACATCGATCCGGCAGGCGACTTCATCATCGACATCGGCTTGGACAACACCACCTATTTCACCGACCTCGGTGGATCGTTCAATCTGGCCAACATCGAGATGGTGATGATCAAGGAAGCCGGCAGCGGCGCGGGCGGAACCACCGGCGGCATCCACGCCTTGGCAGGTGGCGGCCCGGGCAGTTTCTATGACAATTTCGCCGGCAACAAGACATTCGCTGTCGCCGGTGGCACGGGAGTTGTCGCCCTCAACCCGAACGGTACGATCGCCGACTTTTCCGGCGAGGGCTTCGATGCCGAAGGTGAACAGACGTTGTCCGCATCGGCCTTCGGCAATCCGAACAACGGCACCAACGCGGCCTTCATCGCCGCGCTCCGCGGCAGCAACCCGGCGGATGGCGACGGCAGTGCGACGCTCGTCAACGTCACGGTCGGAAGCCCGTTCGAAAACCTCGGTTTCTTCGATGACGGGCAGACTGGCCGCAGCGCCCGGATCACCCTGCTTGCGACCGTTCCGTCCGTGACGCTCACCAATATCGAGATTGAAGTGCCCACCGCGGATCTTGGAACGATCGCGCCGGCGGACGTGTCGGTGGGCGGTGTCGGCGGAGCCGGTGCCAGTGTCTCGGTCTCCGGTTCGACGATTGCGGTCAGCAATGCCGCGGTCACCACCACCGACGCCATCGAGATCACCATCGCGGGCCTTGATACCCCGGTTCCCGCCGGTCTCTCGGCGGACGGCAATTACCAGTTCGCCATCTCGACCACGGATTCCACCGGCACGCTTGCACCGATCGCGTCCAATCCAGCCGCCATCGTCTTGATTCCGATCGCCTCGTTGCGTGACGTCGATGTCGATGGCATCGCGCTCGATCTCGGCAAGACCGTCGCCGTCGAAGGTGTCTGCACCGAAGAGGATTTCGGAAACACCGGACTCAGCAATTTCAGCGCCTTCATTCAGGACGCCACAGCGGGCATCAACATCTTCTCAGCGGTTGACGATCCCGCTTTCGTGCGCGGCAACCGCTACGCGGTCCTCGGCACGGTCGGGCAGTTCAACGGGCTGACGGAAATCGTTCCGGCTTCCGGCGGCGACATCGTCGATCTCGGCGCGGACAGCGAGCCGGTGCCCGTCACCCTCAGCGTGACCGACCTTCTGGCGGCCCCAGAAACCTACGAGGGCTCGCTGGTCACTGTGCTGAATCTCTCTTATGTCTCGGGAACCTGGGGTGCCGGCCAGAGCGTCACCCTCGAAGACAGTGGATCCAACGCCATCACCATCCGCATCCAAGGCGGCTCCACCGCCACCACCGCGCCGTCCTTCCCGGCGAATGTGACCGGCGTCTTCGGCCAGTTCGACTCGAGCAACCCTCGGACCTCGGGATACCAGTTGATGCCGCGCGATCCCGCCGACCTCGTGTCGGCCACCGGTCCAGGTTCCGATTTCGCCGACTGGGCCGCGGACAACGGCATTCCGGGCGAGGCATTCGGTGACGACTTCGATCTCGACGGCATTTCCAACGGCCTTGAATACGCCATCGCCGGACTGAATCCGACCCAGCCCGACGCCGCACCGGGAACCTTCGCCGCGGGCGTGCTGAGCTTCGACAAGCGCCCCGAAGCCGTAACCAATGGCGATGTGATCTGGAAAATCGAGGAGTCCAACGACCTAGGGATCGCCGATCCGTGGGAGGTGGTCGTCGCCGATGTCGATGACGACAACACCATTTCCTACACACTGCCGACCGGTTTGGGCAAGGTGTTCGCCCGCCTCAAGGTCAGCGAGGCTGCGCCACAGGAAGAATAGGATTTTTGCTGCTGCGGTCCACGGTGCATTCGGAGGGCGGTCCCACATGGCGGGGCCGCCCTCATCTTGTCCGGATGCCGGTATTCACCCTGGTTGGCCGATCGTCAGCGGTTTTCATGCCGTGATCCGCATTCGCGGGATGGCCGGACACACTCCGGGCTTTCCTTCTCCAGGCCGCCTCCGCCCCTGCCAATCACTCGCGAATGTGACCGCAATGTCACCGGTCTCGACGCTTTTCGAGTTGGCAGGGAACGTGCTTGTGGGAGATTTGTCGCGCATATCATACACCTTCAATGCCCCTTCTCGCAATAATCAAATCAACCACTAAATTCACACCATCATGAAATTGAAACCAACCAAGACAATCACCGCGCTGGCGTTGTCCGCCTTCACACTGGCAGGCAGTCACGCCGCGACTCTCATCGCGGGTTTCGACTTCCAGACAACCACCACCGGAGGCACGGCTGCGACGGCTTCTTCTTCAGGCAATCCTTCCCCGCTCGTTTACAATGCAAACTTCGGTTCCGCCACTTTGTATCTCAATGGAACCAATGGTTCATCGACATTCACCACCGGTGTAAACAACCCCCAAGTCACTTCATTCTCAGGAACAGACGTCAACACGGCGGGAACCAGCTTCTCAACGGTTACAAGCGGCACGGCATCATTGGCGGTCGCAAACAGCTCCGCCAACGGTTTCCGGATGGTTTTCGTATTGTCCATGACGGATCTGGAAGGTTTGGGAATTTCTTATGCAACGCAGGCAACAAACACCGGCTTTGGTTTGCAAACCTGGAGTTATAGCACGAATGGTTCCACTTTCACGGATTTCGACACTTTTGCCCCTGGTGGTGGCAGTGGCGGAACGGTAAATTTCGCCACCAATGGCGTAGTGAGCCTGGATACCACAGCCCTCTCGGTTCTTGATGGAGAGCAGAATGTTTACATCGGTCTGACATTAAGCGGTGCCACCAACACCTCGGGTAACAATCGACTCGACAACATCCAGTTCACCGCCGTCCCCGAGCCCTCCGCCGCGCTTCTCGGCGGCCTTGGCATGCTGGCCCTGCTGCGGCGGCGCCGCTTGGGCTGAGTCAAACGCTCAGGCATCATTTCAATCCTGTCCGCCGCCAGCGGCATGGTGAGCGGACAGACCTTGGCGCAGGCGAGGAGGAGATGATGCCGCCCACGCCGAAGACGATCAAGGCGCCGCTGGGCACGATCATGACGGCCAGCGCATTGAGCTTGAGACCGCCTTTCTTGAGCGAATTGAAAAACCCCGGACCACAGCGCGCCGGGTGCCGGCCAGTCCTGCAAATGACCCAGCGGCTGCCGGGCTTCAAAGGTGAGGCATGAATGCCGTGTAAACCTCGCCCGGGATGTCAAGCAGGCTGTAGTCCTTCGAGGAAACGAAAAGCAGGCTTTGCTTGCCCTTGCCGAGCAGCTCGTTCTCAGAGCCGAAAACCTGGTGCTCGAGGGTGCAGAACTTGCGGTTGAAATCCGCCACGCGGATTTTGACGGTGATCACATCGAACTCCCGCGCCTCACGCACGAACTTGTGCTCGAACGAACGCGTCAGGATGTAGAACTTCGTCGTCTTGAGGTCGAAGTCCGGCATCACCTGGTTGAAAAACAGCTCGCGGGTCTTGCCGACGAAAAGGGCATACATCCCGAAGTAAACATTGCCCACCGAATTGGTGTCCTGATAGGTGGCAATGAACGAATAGACAAACCACTTGCCCTCGAAGTGGCCGCCGAGCGCGTGCGCGTCCTGCGGCACCGGCGCCACCACGTCCCGGCCGGTGGCTGCGGTCGCGGTCTTGCGGATCGCCTTGAGCGCCGGAATCTCCGAGGCGGCCTCGATCACCTCCCCCGCCCTCTCGGTGACGACGCGCAGCAGGTCGGTGCTGGTTACCAGCCAGAGCACATAGGCCATCGGCAGCAGGGACCCGAGGACCAGCAGCCAGCCCGCCGCCGTGCAGTAGCCGAAGGCGAAAATCACCAGCGAGATGCTGGCCAGCGAAAACATCCGGATCTGCGGCAGCGGCTGCTGCGAGTTCGGCACGAAACAGCGCGCGATGGCCAGCGAGGCGTAGCCGACGAAGAAAGAGGCGTAAAACACCATGAAATACTCCAGTTCCAACTTCGCCCACAGCCCGCCGAGCGTGATCACGGCGATCACCAGGAACGTCGGGATCGGCGATTCGAGAATGCGCTTGGGCACCATGCCGAGCAGCACGTTCTGGCTCTTGCCGAGGTTGATGCCCAGGAACCACTTGAGCGCCACATAGCCGCTGTCCAGGGTGGTGAGCACGCAGATGCCAAGGAAGGTGAAATAGGCCACCGGCAGCAGACCTTTCGAGCCGGTATCGAGTCGGTCGATGTATTGCACGACCATCTCGTGGGCGTAACGGAAGCTGTCCAGGCCGTCCTTGCCATAGGATTCCACCCCACCCTTGGCCATCACCCATGCGGCGAGGCTGCCGTGAAAGAGCAGCAGCAGAAAAAAGATCACGCCACCGATGGCGTAGCTGGCACGGATCGAGGTGTTCTCCCGGTGGATCTGGATCGCGCGCTGCCAGTGCTGGAGGTCCAGCCACGGCCCCACCATGAGGCCCACCAACAGCGGGATCAGGTAGCCCAGCAGGTCCGGGCCAGCCCACAAGTCCGGCTTCGGCGCGGCCCAGCCGGAGTTGGCGCTGATCGGCGGATCGAGCGCCAGCAGCACGGTGGCCACCGCGGCGAGCAGTATCACGCCGAAGATCGCGTGGCCCGCCTTGATGCGCTCGATGCCGAATTCCTCACCGAACAGGCAGCCCGCGGCCAGCACCACGAACACCACCATACAGAGATATAGGGCCGACATCGGCCCCGACACCAGCTCCAGCGGCGCGAACAGGTAGCGCGTGAGCGCGAAAACCGTGAGCTTGATCGCCAGCACCTGATAGAGAAAGAAAATCAGCCGGAAGGGCTTGGAGAATTTCTCGAAAAACCGCGCCAGCGATTCCTGCCCGCCGCCATGGCGCCGCGCCACGATCTGGGTGAGGAAACCGAACAGCGCCAGCCCCACCGCGTTCGGCACCGCAAACATCAGCAGCCCCTGGAGACCGAACATGAAGGTCATCTGGACACTGAAAAACAGCCCCAGACCCCACATCCAGGCCAAGGCCACGGAATTCCCCCACAGCAGCGAGTTGAACCAACGCAAATTCATCTGCCGCGAGGCAACCCCCGATCCACCCCGTCCGCAAGCCGCGAATCGCCGAGAATTACCATTGAAGAGCCCCGCGCAGCCCTCTTTACTCCCGCCGTTCCCGCAACCCCGCCTCATTTTTCATGATCGAAAACATCCGCAAATACACCGGCCTGCTCATCGTGTTCTTCGCCCTTGTGGTGGTGGCCCTGGTCGTCGGCATCAAGGACGACATCTTCCGCGGCGGCACCAGCGGGCAACCGGTCCTCAAAATCGCGGGCCGCACCTACAACGACAAGGAGTTCCACCAATACGGCAGTGGCTCGCTCGAACTGGCGCAGTTTCTCGCCCGCTCCGGTGACTTCGGCCTCTATTCGTTCGTGCTCGGCCTGACCAGCGGCGCGGCCAGTCAGGACGAGGCCACCGAGCGGTTTTTCATCAACCGCATGATCCTGCGCCAGGCCAAGGACGAATTGGGCGTGATTCCCGGCAAGCAGGAAGTGGAGGACTACATCCGCTCGATGCGCGCCTTCGCCGGTCCGGACGGCCAGTTCAGCGAGGAAACCTACCGCATGTTCATCGACCGCGGCATCGGCCGCCTGGGCATGACCGAGAAAGACCTCCGCGAACTCGCCGTGGATGCGCTCGCCTCGCAGAAAATCAACTCCATCGTCGGCAGCGGCCTCGGCCAGAACCGCGATATCACCGCCACCCGCATCGCCATGGACGACCAGCGCGTGAGCGGCCACATCGCGCGCCTCGCCATCGATTCCTACGAGGCGGCAATCCAGCCTACCGACGAGGAAATCAAAGAGTATTGGGAAACCATCCAGGACGCGTTCATGACCGAGCCTCGCCGCAAGTTCACCTACGTGATCGCCACCCCGGAGATGCCCGAGGAACCGGCCGCGGAGGAGGAAAAACCGGAGACCGAATCCACGGAAGCCGCCAGCGAGGAAGACAAGGCCGCCGCCGAGGCGAAGAAGGCCGAGGCAAAGGCCAAGAAGGACGCGGAACTCGCCGAAGCCCGCCGCAAGAAGCAGCTTGAACTCGACGCCAAGGTCGATGATTTCGCCTTCCAACTCGAGGAACAACAGGGAGCCGGATTCGAGGAACTGGCCAAGGAAACGGGCTTCGAGCCGGTTGCCACAGAGCTTTTCACCCGCAGCGCGCCACCCGCGGCGCTCGATGTGAAGCTGCGTTCCTCCTCCCTCGGCGGCAAGGCGACCGACGAGTTGTTCCGCATCGTTGCCACCACCGATCCGGTTTCGAAAATCTCCCAGCCCATCGCCATCGGCGAAAACCAGTGGCTCGTCGCCCGGCTCGACGAGGAAGAGCCGTCCCGTCCCAAGACCTTCGAGGAAGCCAAGGACGAGGCGCGCGACCGCTACATCAACGAGAAGGCCACCGAAGCGATGAGGGCCGCCGCCGAGAAAGCCGCGGAAAAGATCAAGGAAGGCATTGCCGCCGGACAATCCTTCGCCGATGCCGCCAAGGAGGCCGGCATCGAGAACACCAGCGAGTTCAACAAGGTGACCGCGAGCTACCGCCCGGACCCGGCCACCGAGCCGCGCAACCTGTTCGACTCCACCCGCTATGTCGATCCCGGCGCGCTCGCCGAGATTGTCGTCGAGGCCGATCGCTCCTTCATCATCCATGTCGCCTCACGCGAGGTGGAGAAAAACCCGGAGGCCGCCAACCGCATCGATGGCGGAATGTCACAGGCCGCCAATGCCAACGAAACCAATGCCTTCATCGGCTGGCTGGCCGAACGCGCCGAGGCCGCCGACGTCCAGCGACTCTCCCGCCGCTGACCTCCGCATGTCCGAGTCTCCCGAAGTTCAGGAATGGTTCGACGAGGCCAACGGCCATCTCGCCGTCGGTGAAATGGACGAGGCCGTCGCCCTCTACCGCCGCTGCGTGGAGCGCTCGGCGGAGTTTTTCGACGGCTGGCACGCGCTTGGAATGGCGCTGATGAAGACCGGCGCCATCAAGGAGGCCATCGGCTGCGGATTGCAGGCCGTCACCCTGCGGCCCAACGACCTGCTCGCCTGGACCGCGCTCTCGCAGATGTATGTGCGCGACGGCAACATCCCCGAGGCCGAGGCCGCCAAGGCCAACGCACGCATCCTCTCGCTCGGCGGCAAGGTCGTGCGTTGATCACTCGAAGAGGTCGTAAAGCTTGTCTTTCAGCGGCTCCGGAAGCGTTTCGTAATACTTGTCGGCCAGCTCGGTGTGGCCGCTGAGTTCCATCAGAATCCCGGCCAAGGCCTGCACCTCGGGATCGTCCGGACGCAGGTTCGAGATCAAGCGCCCGAGCTGGGCGTGGTCCGCCGCGCTGAGGTCTTCCATCAGATAGGACGCCTCGGAATCTCCGTCCAACGCGCGGAAGGTCAGTTTCCCGTCGCGCTCCACCCGGACAAAGGCCACGCGGCCGTTCGCCTTGGACAAATGGATCGGCGTCGGCGTGATCGCTCCCGCATGGCTCAACCCGGCCAGGCTGGTCAACAACGTGCGGCCCAGCAGCGGCCGGTTTTCCTCGAACAGGACACGCGGCTCACGCGGCTTGTCGGCCATGCCCGCCGCGCCTTCCGGTGTCCAGCCGGTGATGCGCAGGCGTCTTTCCTTGAGCGAAAGAATCAACGCCGCACAGGCGGTCGGGAAATTCCGCGTGCCATAAACGTGGTCGGTGGAGGCGTAGTCGCGGCCCGGCATCACCACATAGCTGCCGTCATGCGCCTGCGCCATGATCATCCACCACTTGATATAATCGAGATATTCGCGGAAGTCCTTTTCCTCGGCCAGCGCCGCACCCAGGCTGCCCCACAACACGTGCATGTGGGTGGAGGCGTGGCCGTCCAACAGCTTGGGGCCACTTTTGGCGCAACCGGTCGCCAGCAGCTCGGAAAGATAGCCCCAGGATTTGTGGTCGCGGTTGCCGATCCTGTGGGCCAGAGCACCCACGCCGGAGCGGGCGAAGTGCCCGCAAGGCCTGCCATCGTGCTTGTAGCGCCGCGTCGGCTCTTCGGGAATCATCTGGCGCACGACCAACCGCTTGCCATCCCCCATGTCGAACACCCGGTTTTTTTCCTGCTCGCTCTTCAACCAGTCCGTAGGCCGGTAGCGGGGATCCTCCTTGGTGGGCCAGGCGATCTTGTATCCACCGATCCCTTTCATCCCTTCCAGACACTCGAAGCCGATGCCTTCGGGGCTGTTTTTCGGCGCTCCCTTGGGGTCGTCCAGCACAATCACGGCATGATCCCAGCTGTTGAACCCGTAACCGATCTCACCGTTCGAGCCCACCGAATCGAGATACCCCTGGTGGATCCGGTTGTAGGCCGGTTCGGCGTAGTCAAGGCCGGCCTCCTTGAAGAGACTCAGCGCCACCATGCCCAAGCCCGCCGGCAAAGCCATCGCGCCATATCCCTTCGGCCCGCCGGCCGCCATCCGCCGCTGAATCGCCGCAAACGGCCGGTGCGACAAGCCCCCGGCCTCCGGCCAGACCGAATCGTGCAAGGTGGCCGTCAGCGACTCGATCGCCGGCAACAGGCTGCGGTCCTTGGTCAACAGGTAATACTCGCCCATGACGATGCCATCGTGCACCTGACCCCATGCGGGAAAACCATCCGCGTTGGTCGGATCGTAGCGCTTGCTGCCGTAGCCATCCAGAATGTCCTTCACCAGCCGCATGTGTTTCTTCTCCCCTCCCGCCATCAGCGCCAGCACAGCCGCCGAATGGGTGTGGTTCATTTTCTCGAATTTCCCCGCACGCTTGTATTCATCCTCCAGGAAATCGCACAGCTCGATGAGCAGCTTGTCCGAGCGCGGGCAGTTGTAAGGCCAAGTCGGCGAAAAACGCCCGACCGGCTCGATCTGCACGATCACGGTCTTTTCCTCGGCCTGTTTGCCACCCGGCCAGACGATCAATTCGAGTTTCCCATCCTTGCCCTGGCTGTCCTCGATCAGCTTGGACATTTCCAGCATCGGCCCTTCCCAGCCGTCGTAGCGGCGGCCGAAGGTATGCTCGACCGTCATGCGCTTGCCGTTGGCGCCGACAATGACGTCATCAATCTGCACCAATCCGGCGGCGGGGGATTTCTTGAAGACATATTTGACGGTGAGGTATTTCGGCTGCTCGTGAGTGATGCGTGCGCGGATGCCGGTGGGCCCCACATTGAGGAACCAGCCGGTCCCGAGTTCCTCGGCCACTTCCGCATCATGGATGCCGTGCAGCTTGAGATTCCATGGCCAATCGCCCTTCTCGTGCACAGCAATGGCCGAATGCGGCGCAAACCACGTCGAAACCATCATGACTGCGGATCCCATGATCCGGTGGCGGATGCATTTCATCATCTGATAAAGGTTGGGGTTTGTCGCGGAAACTCTCACCGCGTGTCCATGCCAGCATAGGCGGAATTTGCCGCTTGGCGATTGATTTGATGACCCGCTCCCGCGAATTTCCCGGAAAAATGACATCCGCCCTATCCTGGACCCACAAGCCCGGCGAATTTCCTTGCCCCGGCGGCGGGTGCCGCCATAGAACCCGCCCGCCAGCGAGAGCCATATCGGCCAGAACTGGATCATCCCGTTTCACATTGTCGGGGCGTGGCGCAGTCTGGTAGCGCGCTTCGTTCGGGACGAAGAGGCCGTGGGTTCGAATCCCGCCGCCCCGACCATTG
>JBMTCD010000094.1:0-12980 GCA_049430545.1 Luteolibacter sp. | reverse complement strand
GGGATGACCAAGGATCATGTGGTCGCGGCGGCACGCTGAAACTTGTGGTCAGCCACTCCCACAATTCCATTTGCATCCACGAGCATTCTACATTTTCGTTTGAGCAAATCATGAAAACCCAATCGCTGCGCAAAATCCTTACTCTCACCCTCGCCTCGGCCTTTGTCGTGCTGGGCGGAGTCAGTTGCATGACCACCTATGATGCCTATGGTCGCCCCGTCCAATCGGTCGATCCCGGCGCGGCAGCGGTCGGTATCGCGGCGGCGGGAGTGCTGGGTTATGCGCTGGCGAATGACCACAATTCCCATCATCACCACTACCACGGCCATTATCACTACAGGCCTTATTCCTACCGGCCACCTTGCCGGTATTGATCCCGTGCTCCATCGATTGGGGCTGACCTAAGCTCAGAGAGCGATCTCGGGCTGTTTCCATGTGGGAATCCGCTGCTTGATGGGTGGAAATCTTGCGTCTATCTTTAAGCGATTAGGGCAAACCTTTGACGCGTTTCCCACATATGGAAACTTGATCATGATTAAACCCATCACCCAAATCCTGTTTTCCATTCGTGCCTCTCGGTTGGCTCGCGCTGGTCGTCTCGCGGCGCTTTTTTAATCTGCGCTGTCTAAATATTATGTGTAACATCTTCAACCCGCGAACCAGAGTGCTGAGCTGCTGTTTTTGCGCAACCCCACCAGCCATGAATCTGATATGCCGTTTTCTCCTCACTGCTATTTCCCTTTTTGCCGCAGGGACCTTTGCCCGCGCTGAAGTGATTGTTCAGTATTTCGAGACGCGTTGGGACGAGATTTACGAGAGGCTGCCTGAGATTGCGGAAATCGGATACGAGTCCATCTGGACGCCGCCTCCGGGCAAGTCGCCGATCGGCGGACCTTACCCGCACGCCTATGGTGGCAACGTCGGATACAATTCCTACGATCGTTTCGACTTGGGCGACCATCCGCAGCGTGGTCACTGGGAAACCCGCTACGGTTCGCGGACTTCCATGCGCAACATGGTAGACAACGCTCACCAGATGGATCTTAAGATTTACCCAGACATCGTCTTCAACCACACCGGCAACGGTCCGGACTACCGCACCTATCCGGGCATGGTGCCGCAGGACTTCCACGTGTGGGTCGACCCGAGCCAACCTGGCGGATTCAAGCGCGCGCCGCGCATGTTCGAGTGGAGTCCCGACAACGGCTATGGCGGCACCTTGCATCAGGAGTTGGTCAGCTTGATGGATATCGTGTTGGAGTTCGACGGTCGCTTTCAGGGCAACAATGGCCCGCGCTACGCGGCCGATCCGACGCCTTTCGTGCGTCATCCCGGTGATCCGGAGAAATACCCTTATTTCAACCAAACCGGATTCGTTACCGAGAACTCCCGTCAGTTCATCACACGTTGGATCAACTGGCTGGGCTACGCGATGGATTATGACGGCGTTCGCCTCGATGCGCCGAAGCACGTGGCCAAGGAATATTTCGGCCTTCCCAATCAGAACTCGGCCGAGCGGGACCAGTCCCTCATCTACAACATCCAGAAAAACTTCAACGAGCGCCGGGGTCTGAACGATTCCAATCCGTTCGACGACATGTACTCCAATTACATCCGTCGCGACGACGCGTTGGTCTATTCGGAATTTTTCATCGGCTCGATCGGCGAGACCGACTACTGGCGCAATCCTTCCGACCGCAACTGGGGCATCCAGACCCGTTACCTCGATTTCCCGCGCAAGTCGCAAATGATCATGGCCGCTTTCAATAGCGGCAATTTGGCTGCTTTGGACAACACCACGGCCGGCTTCAGCCCCGAAGAGGGTGTTATCTTCGCCCACAGCCACGACGAGGACCCGCCGGGGAAACTCGAGTTGGCCTACGCTTACATTCTGACCCGCGTAGGCACGCCGGTGGTCTATTTCACGGGCAACAACCTCGCGGACAACGAGGACAAAGAAGAGAACGGCATCACTTGGATGCGCAAAGGCTACGACGGCGCTCTCGGCGACAAGGGCGCGGGAACGATTCCGAACCTCATCTATATCCATAACCAATTCGCCCGCGGCCGCGAATGGACCCGCTGGGCCGAGGGTGACTTCTTTGCCTTCGAGCGCTACGAGGATCTCAACAGCAACGGGCAGCCCAACTCCGGCGAAGGTCTGCTTTTGACGGTTCTTAATGACTCTGGTTCCGACCAGACGCGCAACGGCATCCAAACCTCATTCGCCCCTGGCACGATCCTCAAGGATTACACCGGCCGCAACACGAACACTGTGACCGTCGGCAGCGACGGCAAAGTCAACATCACGGTGGGCGGTTGGTGGGGGCAGGGCTTTGGTTGCTGGGCTCCATTCAATGCCGAGGGACCTTCCAGCGGTCCGGCCATTGCATTCGCCGGTTCCGGTGTTTCCTCCATGCCGTGGGTCATCCCCGGCGGCCGGGATGCGGTGTCCAAACCGCGCACGGTCACTCGCGTGACCGGCAACGAGGTGACGATCAACGTCAACTATCGCGAGCCGACTCAGGGTGGGGAGACAGTGAACAGCGGCATCCTGAAATGGGGACAGGGCCGCAACCTCAATGCCAGCGCTGCCGATATCGGCGGCAAGGACATTGTCAATGCGGGCTATGAACAGATGACCAAAGTCGGACCCGGGCAATACCAGCTCGTCGCTGATCTTACCGGTGTCCCTGAAGGGCTCCACACCATCAAAGCCCGCCTCTTCAACGGACGCGCCGAGGGTCGTCCCGCGCTCTATCAGACCTTCACCACCACGGTTTACGTCGATCGCAGCGGGCCAAGTTTGGCTTTCAGCAATCTCGAAGAAGGGGAAACGGTCGAAGGAGCGCGCGTCGTCACGGTCGAGAATGCCGACCGCACGCTGCGCAATTTGACCTACACGATCAATGGCGGTCCGAGCCAACAGGCCGACCAGGTGATTCAGGGCCGCTGGCGCATCGCGCTCGACGGACTTCCGAATGGCGCCAATTCCATCACACTCAACGCCACCGAAGCCGATCGGGGCGCCACTCCCGCAACAGTCAACACCTCCACGCTCACACGGAATTTCACGGTCGACACAACCGGCCAGTCCATCGCCATCAACCACGCGAGTGGCGCGACGATCGCCGAGCCTTTTTTCAAAACCGTCGTCACCGTTCCCACGGGCCAAGGCATCACCGCGAGCGACATCAAGCTCTTCTGGAACGGCTACGAACAGCCCGCTCTCGTCGAGAATCCCGCGGGTAGCGGCAAGTTTGAGTCGACCTTCACCGGCCGTTACCGCGAAGGCGGGGTCGACAAGATCTTCTACGGTGCCTTCGTCAATGGACCGAATTTCTTCGAGGCTGTCGTGACCAAGAACGGTCAGGAAAACCGTGTGGCCCGACGCGTGGTCTTCAATCTCTACGGCCAGAATCTGCACGATTCGGATGGCGATGGTCTGCCGGATGACATCGAGCTGAACAACTTCCTCAGTGGTCGCAATCCCGGTCCGAACCGCGCGCTGCCCGGCGACGGAGCCGGTTTGGATAACATCCCGAACTACGGCGAGCAGTGGTCGCGCCTCAACCCAATGAACGCGGAGACGTTCTACAACGGTCAGTGGGACGGCGATCGTGATTCGGATGGGGATGGCGTCAGCAACTTGCAGGAGCTGATCCGCGGCTTCCGCATCAACGGCAACGTTTACTCCTATGACATGTATAACGGCGCGAGCATTCCGCCGGCCTCGATCGATTCGTTCGCCTCGTCTAGTTTGAGCATGTCCGGCGGCAACAAGATCGTCACCATCACCTACCGCCCGAACGAGGGGCCGCTGGCCAATGCACAGGCTGTGACGGTGAACGTCACGCCGGTGGGCGGCGGCACTGCGCAAAGCTTCACCATGACCGGCGGTCCGACCGAGTTCACTTACTCCTACACTGTGCCGTCTGGAGCCACTGCGGTGAACTTCACTTTCTCGAACGACGGAACGACCGACACGAGCGGTGGTGCGTCGTGGTCCGCTTCGACGAGTGCAGCCTTCGTCATGGACGGCCAATTCGACAGCCAGAACTTCGTGGTTTCCGACAATGGCATGCGCATCTATGCGGCCATCCGCGGCAACAAGCTCTACACCGCCACGTGGTCGCCTAAAGGCGGCGCCAACGATCACGTGATCTACATCACCGATGAATTCGGCAACCCGGTCACGGCTGGTCCGGCGACGGGCTCTGATTCGGCATCCAATTACACCACGTGGGCGAACGGCAACAACCAAGGCAGTGGTTTTGGCACTTGGGCTATCTCAAATACGGGTTCGGTATCCGGTGCATTTCTTGGCGATCCTGCGGCTGCGGGCATTCAAGGAATGAGTTCGAAATCTTTCGGTTTGTATGCCAAGGGAGGAGCAGGTTCCTCCGCGACAGCCATCCGTTCTTTCCCCGCTCTTAACGTTGGTGACTCGATTGCCTTTCAATGGGGCATCAACTGGGACGCTGGCTCGGCCGGTGGCAACAAGGGCTTCAACCTCTGGGCGGACACCACGCATCTGTTGAATGTGGAAAACGCCGGTAACAACAATCCTGTCATTAATGTTGCCGGCACGAGTTCCGGAATGGCTTACGGCACGCAAGCCATGAATTGGAGCATCACGCGAACAAGCGCTACAACTCTGGATGTTCGCGCCACCCGCAGAGACGGTGGCGTCTTCACTCGCACTGTCACGGTTAATTCCTCTGCTCCGACTCGACTCGAGTTCTACGCCTCCAACCTTTCCGATGGTGACCAACGCCAGCCCTACTTCAACGACCTGCGCATTTACCGCAACAGCGCCTCGGCCAAAGGTGGTCTTGTCTACGGCAATTTCAACGGCTCGGATACGAGCAAGCCGTGGCTCTTCTCCACGCCGAATGTTGCCTCGCAATACGGCTTCAAAACTTCGGGCCGCAACTGGCTCGGCAATCAAGGCGCGGCTCTCGAGGGCGAAGTCGATCTCGTCGAGGCCTTCGGCTCGGTCCCGAGGATCCTCTACGTCTCGGCGGTGGCTTATTCCGGCGGCTTCGGGGGAACCATCCAGTCGCAGGCCCCGCCGGTCTACGGCAACTCCGCCAACGACCTCGAAATTCCCGAGTACCAACCGCTGAACACCGCGTCCATCCGCGACGAGGATCTCGACGGACGCTTCGACGTGGGCAACCCGGAAATGATCGTTGTGGTCAACGGCAACGAGACCGACGGCAACTACGGCTTGCGCCGTTTCTATCTCGATGAAGTGGCTGGCGACACATCCGAGCTCACGGTCAAATTCAAACCCAACACCGCGGTCGCGCCTACGCAGGTGGAAGTCTACACCAACCTGAACCGCCGTGACTTCGCCGTGCTGGAGGAAGATCCCTCGACCGTCACCACGAGTTCGAACACCTACTTCCGCGGCTACACAATGTCCGGCCCGAATGCTGAGGGTTACTACACGGCTACGCTGCCGGTGAACCTTTGCGGTGCTTACCGCCTGCAGGTGCGTTACAAAGTCCCTGGCGTCAACGGCGGCGACTTCACTTACTACACGGACAACGGCTTGCGCCGCGATTGCGCTGTCGTCGTTTCGCCGAAGAAATCGCTCGAGCTCAACATGTATGAAGTCAATCCGCTCATCGTGGAGGCCAAGGACACCACGGAAGCGGGGCGCAGCACCTTCCTCGACCTCGTGAACGATCCTTCCCTCCCGGGCGAGGCCGGCGGTTACGATGGTCGTCCCGATGCGCTCAACAAAAACCATTACGCCTCCCTCGGCGTGAACATGCTCTGGCTCCAACCGATCCATCCGATCGGCGTGGAGGGCCGCGACATCAATCCCGAAACGCCGGGCCAACCTTTCAATCCGGGTAGCCCGTATGCAGTCCGCGATTACTGGTCTGTGGCCCCGATGTTGGGTCGCGCCAACACCCCGGCGAGTGCGGATGCCGAGTTCCAAACCTTCGTGCAACGCCTCGACCAGTGGGGTGTCGGTGTGATGATGGACGGCACATTCAACCACAGCGCGCCGGATGTTGTCATGGGCAAGGGAGCGGTGGACCTCGGTATCACCGGCAACGCCGCGCAAGAGATCCGTGACTTCAACACCGGTTGGTATGCCAAGGAAGGTTTCCCAGGCACGCCGGCATCGACCAAGGGCGAAATTGCCATTGCTCCCGATCGCAATGACTTCGGCAACTGGACCGACGTGCGCGAGTTCTACTTCGGCGATTATGACGCTCTGGTGAAGGAGAAGGGGACGCAGAATCCCGACAAGTCTTATCCGGACAACGCCTACAAACTCGCCTTCCTGCTCGAGCGCGACGACTTCGCGGGCCACACGCCAACAACGCGCCAGGTTTGGGATTACTTCGCTTATTATCCGATCTTCTGGCTTGAGAAATCGGGTCACACGGCAAGCACCCCGAAAGACCAATCGGACATCGGTATCGACGGGTTGCGCTGCGACTTCGCGCAGGGTCTGCCCTCGCAATTCTGGGAATATGCCATCAACAAGACGCGTTCTCGCAAGTGGAACTTCGTCTTCATGGCCGAGTCCCTCGACGGCGCCCGCACGGTCGGCAACAGCAGTCGTCACGGCGTCGGCTACCGCTCGGCTCGCCATTTCGACGTGCTTAACGAAAACATTGTTTTCTACTGGCGCGACACCTTCTTCGGTTATCCGGCCAACGGCGGCGCCGGCACGGCGAAGAATCCCAACACTTTTGACACCTGGAAGGCTTACGACGACCGCCGCAACTCGTTCGACAATGTCACGCTGCTCAACAACTTGGTCAGCCACGACGAAGTGTTCCCGCACAACGATGTCTGGCGCTTGGCCTATGGTTATGCCCAGACTGCCGCCCTTGATGGCATTCCCATGCTCATGTATGGCCAAGAGGCCGGCGCGCAGAACAGCAAGGCGGGCTATGGAGCCAGCGAGACTAATTTCGGGACGATCAATGCGGCGAACAACTTCGGCAAATACGAGCAGAACTTCGGCAAAAACATCCCGAATTTCAAAGTCTACAACGACATGTCATCGATCTGGAACAACCGGACCGAGGAAGAGTGGCGCTTGCAGGACTTCTACGGACGCATGAATCGCGCCCGCCTCAATGCCCGCGCCCTGATGAGTCAAAACGTCTATTACTTAAGCAAAAAGCAAGCCGGCGGCGGCTATGACGATAGCATCTTCGCCGTGGGCAAGGTGCAGAACCTCGGTCAGGCCGCCGGCGGAGCAAACAGCGTGGTCTTTGCCTTTGTGAACAACAACCATTCGGTCAATCCGAACGTCTCGGCCACTTACGACCTCAACGCCAAGGCGCCCGGGACAGACCTGAACTATTTCGGCATCGATCGCGGTCGCAACTACAATGTGCGCGATCTCTTAGCAGATAATTCCAACAGCTTCGTCTGGCCAACCAATCGCACCGGCGCCGATCTGATCGACAACGGTCTCTTTGTCGGCCTGCCGAATACCACTGCGGGCACCGGAAGTCATCAAGCGCAATACCTGCAGCTCGTCGATGTTTCCACGCCGACGCTTAGCTTCGTCGCGCCGTCGACAATGACTTTTGGCACAACCAACACGCTCACGGCCACAGCGACTCCGCCGGCCCCGGTGATCTATTCGCTGATCGGGGGCGACACCGACAAGGTCACGCTCAATGGCGACCAACTCGTCATCAATTCCGGCACCGGATCAGTCACTGTGCGCGCGGTCGTGGAGGCCACGGCGGATCGTCCGGGCGTGACCAACGAGGTGACCATCACCTTCGCCAAGGGTACGCCGGTGATCACGGTGGAACCGACAGCTTCTGCGATCACGGTTGGTCAAGTCCTGAGCGACTCCACGCTGTCGGGAGGTACCGCGAGTGTCCCGGGCACATTCGCATGGAGCTCGCAAGATGGTGCGCCCACATCTTCGGGTGACTATGAGGTGACATTCACGCCGTCTGATGCGGCCAACTATGATTCCGTGACAACCATGGTAAATGTGCAGGTATCTCCGGCAGGCACCGCCTTCTCCGCTTGGAGCGAAGGGGCTGATTTGAATTCAGCCAATCTAATCAAGTATGCGATTGGTGGTGCCAGTGGTCTGATGGCGACCGACGGCGTGCAGTCTTCCTCGACCATCAGTGGGCCGAATCTGGTGCTGACCGCCATCGTTCGCACGGATGATCCGAAACTGACAGTGGTGGGCGAGGTGGTGACAAATCTCGCGGACTATGGAACAGCCGGCTCGATCACAACGGTTCAAGGAGTTGACGCGCCAGATCAAACGGGTGTGCCTGCGGGTTGCAAACGCCAGAGTTTTACGGTGCAGAGAGGAACGGATAGCAAGAAATTCCTGAGACTAAAGGCAACGCTCGCGCCATGAATCATTCCTTGGCTCTGGAGTGAGTTTTGTCATGGCTGGTTGACGCAGCAGTTTGCAAGCAACTGCACCGGTAAGGTGTTTTATCGCGTGGTGGTTGAGTGAGGTGAAGCGGCTTCTTCAAGGTAGCGCGGTCTCGCTGAGTTCGCATGTGTCTGCGACACAGAAGCGTCGGCGCCGCGGGCCGCGTCGCCCTACCGATTTTGAATTTGGGACATGAGGCTTTGATCACAATGTCCCACTAACAAACCTAATCGACCAGTACCACGCGATAGAAGCTGCGGGTGGCGGAGGGATCGATACTGACGCTTCGAGTGCTGGAGCCGGAGTCGGCGGTGCTTTGCGAATCGGCGACATCTTGCCAGCCACCATCGCTAAGTGAGGTCGAGCTTTGGATCTTGTAAGATTTCCCGCTCACGGAGGTCCAGGTGATCGTGACCGAATCGGCGTTGCGGGTGAGGTTGGTGATCCGGAATGCGGAGCTTGCGTCGCTGGGGTCGGTGCCGAGGGCGTATTCCTGAGCGTTGGTGAATCCGTCGCTATCGGGGTCGGCTGCGGCACTGGCGCCTGTGGTCGTGCCAAAGTACTGGTTCCACCATGAGTTCGGGATGCCGTCGGTGGATTCGTCCACCGCGTTGCGGATGATGGTTGCGCTTTCGCTGATGGTGGTGGTTTCGCTGGTGACGCGGGTGTGAGTCATTTCACCGAAGTAGAAATTGCTGTCTTCACCGCTGCCGGCGTTGTTGTTGTAAAATTCGATCCACGCAATGTCGCTGCCGCTGGCGAGGGTGCCAGTGATCGCGCTGGAGCCTCCTGTCGCGAGTGAATAACCATTGCTGGCGCCGAGCGTGAGCGTGAGAGCAAGGCCATTGGAGGTCCACCCGAGGTTGGTGTCGCGGGCAGTGAGGGCGTCGTCGATGCGGTAGTTCGCCTGACCTCCAGTGAAGTGGAATGCAAAGCGTTTGTTGCCGTTGGCGTCGCGAAGTTCGAAGCCCGTGCTGCCGCCGTTATCGATGTTGTTGTTATCGATGCGCACCGCAAGCTTGTCGCCTGTTTGCATGGATTGGAGGAAATTTCGCGTTGCTTTGATGTTGCCGCCGCTGTTGGCCCAGAGCCCGAATCCTTTGGCGGCATTCACATTCATGTTCGTGTTGGCGCTGGTCGTCGCGATGAAGGATCCGGCCGAGCCAGTGGGGGTCAGGTACCATGAACCGAAGCCGCTTCCGCCAGTCGAACCGGTTGCCCAGGTGTCGTAGTTCACCGCCGAGTCGCTGTAAGCATCCTCGCGTGTGGTCGGATAATCGCCGCTGAAGGTGACGGCGTTGGATCCGATCGCGAGCGGGATGTTCGCGCTCCATTGCCATCCGTTGGCGATGTCGCCTGCTGAGGTGGCAATCGTTCCGCTCTCGTTGTTGGCGGCATTCGTCCAACTCAGACCATTGGTGAAAAGCGCGCCCGCGCGTCCGATGAAATCATGAGTGGTCGATGAAGTTTCCTGATTATTGGTCGGATCAAGAATGAGGATCGATGTCTCGCCGACGGGCGTGAAGGGAGTGGTGGCTTGTGCCTCAGCGGATGAGAGCGAGTTGCCGATGTTGTTCACCGCGACGACTGTGTAGGTGTAGGTTGTCTCAGGGCTGAGGCCTGTGTCCGCGTGGTTTGGATCCGTGGGCGTGGCGATGGAAATGCCGTTACGGTACACGATATAGGAACTCGCGTTGGCGGTGCTATCCCAGCTCAGTGTGATTGTTGTGCTCGAGCTAGCTGTGGCTGTGAGACCAGTGGGTGCCGCAGGTGCTTCGGTGATCGGTGTGCTGTCGACGCTCAAATTCCAATCCGCCCCACCATTATTGTCCCACGCGAGGTTGTTGCTG
The DNA here is from genome assembly GCA_049430545.1 of Luteolibacter sp. GTDB lineage: Bacteria > Verrucomicrobiota > Verrucomicrobiia > Verrucomicrobiales > Akkermansiaceae > Luteolibacter. Next base: position 2,729 of record JBMTCD010000094.1, on the reverse strand, counting down.
CTTTCGGGGTTGGCAGTGAAGACGACGCGAAGATTGGTGGTGCCCGTTGGCGGGGTGTAGGTGTATTGCCACTTGCCCTCGTTGAGTGTCATTTGCGGACGCGGAATGATGCGGTTTGCCCACTGATTCGGTGCGATGTGGATGTAAACCGGATTGACGCTGGCGAGGTTGCGACCAGCGGGATCGTAAGTGATGGTGACGGGTGATCCTGCGACGGGTGTCGCGGGTGTGGTGCTGACAATCGAGCTGGGTGTGGTGCCACCACCACCGCCTGCGCCCGAGAAATTTTCCACAAACACATGCTGGATTTCCGACTTGTGGACATTGCCTTTCGCATCAGTGGCCTCGACATAATAGTCGAGCAACTTGTCGCGGAAGTTCGGCAGGTTGGTGTCGGTGATTTTTGCAAAGTAGTAATCGGCCACCTCGTTGGTCGGCAGGAAATAATCGATTTGTCCATTGGCCGCAGCGGCGTTGAGTGCCTCGCGGGTTTTCGGTAGCTCGCGTTTGGTCATGGTGATGGTGACCCATGATCCCACTTCACTGCCGCCTACATAGGTTTCGTTTTGATTGCTAGCGATTGGGTTGGTGCCGTCGTTGTCGATACGGACTTTGACTTTGAGGTTGCCATCAGGAATGCCGGAAATGTCGTAGGCGTGCGTCCAGATGTAGAACTCGGAATTCATTCGCTTGAGGAAGCGGGTATCAACACCTGGGACATTGTTGAACCATCCAAAGGTGTAGCCGCCGGGGTTGTAGGGAAAGCGCTGAGGCTTGAGCACGGTCGGTGGAGTGCGGTCGTTGTTGCGGCGATTCGTGGTCATCCACGGCGTGAGTTTTTCCACCGCGCGTCGGGTCGCGAGACCGGGTTTCATTTCATCGTCATTGCCGAGGCCGCCGTAGTAGTTGAAGCCCGAGTCGAGTCCCGCGAGGTAGATGTGCCATGCGAGTTCGACATCATTGGGGTTGGTCCATGCTCCATTCCAATCGTAGGGGGCCTGGATTTTCCATGGCTGCACGCTGCCACCTTCGTCGCGCAGGATTTGCTCGGCCGTCTCGCACCAGTTGGCGCCGGCCATGAGTGGAGCGTAACTATAAAATTTGAGTGCGAAGCCCGGCGTCTCCATGTCGACCTGCGTTCCGGGCACGGTGGTAATGCCGCGGTTGGCGACAGTGGCGACAGGCGGCTCGATCCACTTGAGGAAGTTTGGTGAGCCATAGCACATCTCGGGGAAGATCCACGCGCCGTCTTCGATGTGGGCAACGGGTGCGGCTGCACCGTGGGCATTCACGAAATCCTGCGGCGTCGAGGCGCGGTATCCGGCCGAGACGGATTCGTTGAAAAATTGCGGTGTGGCTTCGAACCACGAGCTCGATCCACCGCCCCACGCGTTGTCGCCATCGGTGGACGGCATCACGATCACGGGTCGCGATGGGTCGGTGGCGAAGGGTGAAATGAATTGCCCGATCTTGCCGATGCCTTCGTTGGCGTAGCCAAACCGATAGGACAGCACATCGTCGGATGGCACGGCGATCATGGTTTTTTCCGCGCCTGTTTCGGGGTCGACGTGTTTCACCTTGTGAAGCTGGTAGGCGTAGGGTGCGACATTCCATGCCGAGTTGCCGGGGTTGGGTTCGCCAAACCACCAGCCATCGGTAGGCGAGGGGCCGAGTTGGTCGGCGCGGTTGGGTGGACTCGAGTAAATGTTGTAGCTGCCCGCGGGATTCGCCTTGGTGTTGTAGGTCGGGCAGGTGCGGCTGATGTGATGACTGGGAACAATGATCCACTCGTAGCCTTCATCGGCGAGCACATCGATCAAGTGGCGCGAGTAGGCCATCTCGGTGGGGAAGAATCCCTTTGAGTGATCGCTGAGGTTGGCATTGCCACCCCAGGCCTTCCACCATGCCTGTTTGAAAATTTGCAGCTCCTTGCGGAACACCGATTTCGGCAGCAGTGGTGCGAGCGAGTGGTGGTAAGTGAAGCCGACCATGTCCATGCGCGTCGAGCCAGCGGGCGTTCTCCAACCACGGGCCTCTTGGTAGCCGTTGTTCCAACCCGAGCCGTAGCCGAGCTGGCCAAGCGATCCGAGCTGACGCACATTGTCGATGAGCGAGCCTGAGTAACTGATCGCAAAACCGCCTGCGTTGTTGAATGAGGCGAGCGAATTGCGTGGGCCGCTCTGATAGGCATTGAGGCGATCGTTGAGCCCAAAAATGTCGGTGAGGTTGTTTTCGGGATGCTGCTTTGGGCTGAGCCCGCCGTAGGTCTGGGTCGACTTCATCACGATCGAATCCCACGCGTATTGTACGCGGCTGGTTTGGGATCCGTTGCCATTCCACTCAGGCCAATAAGTCGGCTGATGGTTGTGCCAGAAACGCGAGACATGGACCTTGTCGTTGGCGGTGACAAAAGTCGCTCCTGCCAGCAGCAATGAAATGGGGATGAAAGATGCGAGCCGAGAGAGGGGTTTTTGGCGGACTGACATGAGGATGGGTTATCTCATTCTAATGTGGGGGAAGCCATCTGGAGTTTAGGGGGAAATGGGGATTTTTCAGCTCTCCATGCGCGGCTGGTGTAAGCATAAAATGGAGAAAAATCCTTTAGGTAGGGCGTCGTGGCCTCACGGCGCCGAATGGGTTTTCGAGGGCGAATGCGCTTTCGTCGAATGCGCGCCACCTTTCTATCAAGTGCTTCTACTTTCGCGCTTTTCGAATATCACCCACTGGAG
>JBMTCD010000093.1:0-13048 GCA_049430545.1 Luteolibacter sp. | reverse complement strand
CCTGCTGATTACAAATCAGCTGCTCTACCAACTGAGCTAAGCCGGCATGGCGGGTTGGGGGGGACTGAAGCGGATCGGATCGGCTACGGGAAGCGTAAAGTTCGAGCTGGCGACACACTGTCGCTTGCTGGGCCGGATCGCAGTGACCGGTTGGCAAGGTCCCTGCCGGCTCATGCAGCAGCGGAGGAACGCTCTCTCGGTTTTCATGACAAACGCCCCGAGCCCCTGCACGAGCGGCCGCTTTACCCGGAGATGTCACAAAAAAAGCCGCGGCCGTGATTTAGCACTGCCATATCCCAGCGGAGCCGCCATCCTGACCGCATGATCGATATCGATTCCATGATCACAGCCGACAAAACGGAACTTTACCGTCAACTCAGCTCGCAAATCCGCGGACTACTGGATGGCGAGCGCGACTCGCTGGCCAACACCGCCAATCTGGCCGCGATGCTCTATCACGCGTTGCCGCAGGTGAACTGGGCGGGGTTCTACCGGCTGAGTGGCGATGAGCTGGTGCTCGGCCCCTTCCAAGGCAAGCCGGCCTGCGTCCGGCTGCCGCTTGGTCAGGGCGTGTGCTCCGCCGCCGCCACGCGCAGGCAAACCGTGATCGTGCCGGATGTGCACGCTTTTCCGGGCCATATCGCCTGCGATGCGGCATCGAAATCGGAAATCGTGGTCCCGGTCATTCACGCCGGACGCTTGCTCGGGGTGCTCGATCTCGACAGCCCGGTGACTGATCGTTTCGACCCGGCCGATCAGGAAGGACTGGAGGAGCTGGTGGCCATTCTGGTGGCGGGGTGCGATTGGTGAAGGACGTGGTGTTTCAATCCCATGATCCCCATGCGCGGTCAGATGCGGCGGACGCGCCTGAGCAGGGACAGGACACCCAGTCCGATGAGGGCGGGGGTGCCGGGTTCGGGGATCACTTGCACCTGGATCGAGTCAATGGCCACTCCCGGGGTGGTGGTGGAGCTTCCAATGCGAAGATTGGCGGCGGCCACGGTGGTGGGCTCGGTAGTGGTCCAATTCGCGGAAGTGTAGACCGTGTTATTGGTCAGAACCTGATCCGTTGGATCGACGTATACGGTCAGGAGGTCATTCGTCGTTCCAGCGATGAAATCCCATTTGATGACAGCCTCGTAGGCGGTATCGATCGCCAAGACCGTGCTGCCCCATACTGCGGAGGACGAGTTGGAGCCACTGTTGATGCCAAGCTGGAAGCCTCCCGTGGCAGCCCGTGAAAAAAGCCTTTGGAAGTAGGTGCTTGTGGTGCCAAGAGGCGAGGACAGGTGGAAAAAGTAATCGCCAGTGGCGCTGACGGGGTTTGTGATGCGGAAGTTGATCCGGGTCAGCAGATAATTTCCGGCAACCGTCGAATCGACGACCGAGGTAAAAGCCTTGTAGGCATCCTGGCCTGTTGCACCAGAGGCCAGCACGGCTTGGTTGTTCGAAACGGTGATGGGATTGCCGCCGGTAAATGCGCCGGTCTGAGACCAGCCGTTTTGACCAACCGTATTGGCAGCTGTGCCGACAGGCCCGATCAAATTGCCATCGGTGTATCCGGAGGCAAAATCGTTGAGCAACACGGTGGTGGCCGCTTGGGCTTTCGTGACAAAGAACGCGGTGGCAAGGGCGCAAAGTGCGGAAAGCTTTTGGTTCATGAGGATCGACGAGGTGAGGGATGTGGAGCTTGCAGGTGGAGGCATTTGGCATGCCAATCGGCATGACGGCGTGAGATTTCGGGCATACAAGAGACATGACGAGGAAAAAAAGCGAACATGGTGACCCAAATCCCCGGTCTCAAGATGTCCAACCACCAGAATCCGCGACCATGCCGATGCCTCCAATCTGCAGGAGGCCATCATTCCATGTCACCTGCCGCGGCCACGCTGGTGAGAAACAAGCTCCGCAGCAGGCCGACGCTGCCTGAGGCGATCCTTGCGCCTTTCATCCGCAGCGGCAGCCCGGACATCCCTATATCCACACGGATGAAAAAGGTGGTCCTCGCTGTTTCGAAGCATCCTTGCGGCGAATCACGCAGCAGCTCGAGCCGGAACCGGGAAGCCTGGCATGGCGTGCGTGCGGCTGGCGCGGAGGGCCGTCAGCGCGCCAAGGCCTTCAACTCAGCGAAGCGGCCGCGCATTTCGGCCAGTCTGGCGGCCTCGCCGGGATGCTTGGCGAGGTCGTTTTCCTCGCGCGGATCGGATTTCAGGTTGAAGAGCTGCTCGACGCCGTGCTCGGGCCAATACATGTATTTCCAATCCTTGCGCACCAGCGCCTCCGAGGCGGGAATGAAATCGGCGTCCTTGAGGGTCGGGTGTTCGTAGAAAAACTCATCGCGCCAACCGGGTTTTTCCTTCGCGAGGTAGAGCGGTGCGATATCGCGCCCCTGCATGCCGGCCGGGACCGGAATGCCGGCGGCATTCAGGATGGTGGGGGCGAGATCGACGTTGAGCGTGAAGGCACCGTCGGTGCTGCCGTGCTTGCCCTCCGCCATGCGAGGGTCGCGGACGATGAGCGGGACGCGGATGCTTTCCTCGTGGGGATACCATTTGTCGGCCAGGCCGTGCTCGCCGTGGAAGTAGCCGTTGTCGGTGGTGAAGATGACGAGCGTGTTTTCCAGCGCTCCCTGTTTTTCCAGTTCGTCGAGCACGCGGCCGCAGGTGGCGTCCACCTCGCTGGCGAGGCGGTAGTAGTTCTTCATCATCTCCTGGTATTTGCCGGGCGTATCGAAGCGCCAGGTCCAGCGGTTGCGGCCTTCGTTCTTTTCGGTGAAGAAATCGGGCATGCGGTTCCACGATTCCCCGGTGGCATTGGGTGGCACCGGGATGGTGACATTTTGATATAACTCGAAGCTCTCCGGCTGCGGCAGGAATTGCTGCGGGTGGCCGTCCTCGGCGTGGGTGGCGAAGAACGCGAGCGTCAGGCAGAACGGCTTGTCCTGCGGACGGGTGTGGAGAAATTCGAGTGCGTCATCCTCGTTGCGTTGAGTGACGTGGACCGGTCCCTTGCCGGGCACCTTCTGCCAGTGGGTGGAGTGATACATGCGGCCGAAGTCGAACTTGTCCGCGGGAAACCCGCCGTTGTGCCACTTGCCGATGTGGCCGACGTGATAGCCGTTCGCCCGCAGCAGGCCCGGGTAGGTCTGTTCCCATGGGGTGTCGAACATCCCGAAGCCGGTGTTGCCGTGGCGCGACATCCACTGGCCGGTGAACAAACTCGCGCGGCTTACACCGCAGATCGAGGTGGTGACACAGTTGTGGGTGAAACGCACGCCATCCTCGGCGAGGCGGTCGAGCCGCGGCGTGAGCACCACCGGATGGCCCGCACTGCCGAGCGTGTCGTGTCTCCAGTCGTCGGCGTAGAGGACCAGGATGTTCATCGGTTTCGCGGCGGCGAAACCCGGCAGGAGAAGGACGATGAGAAGAGCGAGTTTTTTCATGATATGGAGTGGGGCGGCGGGCAGGATGCCCGCGCCACGGGTTATGGCTTCACCAGGAATCGATAGCGGCCACTGCCGGCGGTCAGGACGTTGGCGGATGCATCCCGGACCATGACGCCCTCGATTTCGGCGAGGGATTTGCCGGATTCGGTGACGGTGCCCGCAGGCAGTTCGATGCGGGCGGTGGTGTCCGGCGGGACGACGATTTCGAACTCGGTGCCGGCGGCGGTTTTTTTCCAGTTCGACTCGATGCGGCCGCGGACGGAATCGTGTGAGGTTTTCACCCATTCGAGTCCGCCGATGGTTTGCGGGCGGATGACGATGCGGTCGAAGCCGACGGCGTCTTCGGCCGGCTGGATGCCGCCGAGCCAGCGGTAGAACCAGGCCGAAATCGAGCCGAACATGGGATGGCTGTGTGATTTGACATTGTCGGTGCCCTTCCAGTCCTCCCACAGCGTGGTGGCGCCGTTTTCGAGCATCCAGCCCCAGGAGGGGAAGGTCTTGCGGTCGGCGAGGGAAACGGCCAGATCGTGGCGGCCGCGTTTGGAGAGTTCCTCCAGCAAAAGCATGGTGCCGTAGATGCCGGTGGTCAGGCGGGGCGCGTCCTCGGCGGAGTTGAGGTTTTCGACGAGCCGGGCGAAGGCCTTCTCAACGAGCGCATCGGGCAGTCCACCAAAGCCGAGCGCGAAGAGCTGGCTGGTCTGCGTGCCATCACCGACCTTGCCGGTTTCCGGGTCGAGAAATTTCTTTCGCCACGCGGCGGTGGATTCGGCGGCGTATTGATCGAAGCGTTTGGCATCGTCCTCCATGCCCACGATGCGGGCGAGCCGGGCCATGCGGTGCGCGGTGGCGATGAACATCGGAGTGGAGAACACGGGACCGCGCGACGGGATCAGCGCCTCGTGATCGCCGAGCCCCTTGGTGACCAGGCCGTTCTCGCGGCGGGCGGCCTCGCCGTCGAACCAGCGGATGGCGGCGGGCATCTCACCGGCGATCAAATCGCGAACGCCATAATGTTGATGGAGTTTTTCCAACAAGTTCGGATGCGCCATGGCCCAGCCGACGCCGCAATACTGGATGCCGACGAAGGGCGCGGTGTCGGTGAAAGCTCCATCCGGACGCGCGGCGTCGGACCAGTCCCGCACGGTCTTGGCATAGAATCCGGCCATGTCGAAATTCATCAGGTAGGCGCTGTCGGTGGCGACGATGTCGCCGCCGTAGCCGAGGCGCTCGCGGTGCGGGCAATCGGACTGCACGCTGACGATGTTGGCAAGGAAAGTGCGGCGGACGATTTCCTGGATCTGGTTGAAAAGTTCGTTCGACGAGTAAAACGATCCGGCGGACGGCACATCGGAGTGGAGGAAATGGCCGCGGAAATTTTCCGGTTTCGGCGCAGCGGGCAGGCCGGTGATTTCCATGTAGCGGAAGCCATGGAAGGTGAAATCCGGGCTGTAGGTCTCGCCGCCGCCGCGGGCGATATAGACATCCTGCTGCCATGCGATGTGGGGTGCGCCGGGGCCGCCGATGGGACGCTCTGCGCCCCCGGCATTCTTGCGGGTGCCCTTGATCTGGCCGGCAACGCTGGTCATCGGGTTGAGCGTGCCGTCGGCGTGGAGCAGCTCGCCGTAGCGCAGCGTGATTTCGGTGCCGGCCGGCAGGTCGAGTTTCAGTTCCGGAACGCCCGTGAAGTTCTTGCCGAAATCGACGATGAACACGCCGGGCTTCGGCTCGGTGACGGCCACGGCGGGAAAACTCTCCGCGGCACGCACCGGCGGCATGTCGAGAATCGGTTTGAGCGGATCGAGCGGATGCTCGGTCACTCGCGCGACTCGCCACGCCGAGTCATCGAAGCCGGGCTTGTCCCAGCCGGGAATCGAGCGGCGGGCATCGCGCACCTCGCCGAGGAAAATCGAGTGGCGCAGCGACGGGCCTTCGGTGACGCGCCAACCGTCGCCGGTGGTGACGGTGGTCTGCGTGCCGTCCGGGTGGTCGATCACGAGCAGGGCGATGGCGCGCGGGCGGCCGGAGGGCAGGCTCTCACGGAAAACCCGGTGCCCCCACATGCGGAGGGGTTCGAGGTTGTACCAGCCGTTGCCGAGGGCGAGGCCGAGGGTGTTCGCGCCTTCTGTCAGATCGCCGGTTACGTCGTGGGTGCGGAAGAGGATGCGCTTGTCGAAATTCGTCCACGGCGGATCGAGCGCCTGATCGGCGAGGCGTTCGCCATTGAGACTGGCGAGCGCGTAGCCGAGACCGGCCACGTGAAGGCGGGCGCGGGCGATCGGTTTCTCCACCTTGAATTCCTTGCGCAGCAGGGGCGCGGGGTCATTTTTGTAAAAGTCCTCGGGATTTTCGGGCAGCGGTTTCCCGTCGTCGATCCAGCGCGCTCCGCACCAATCGGCGGGTGTCAGTGGCGCCACTTCCCAACTTGCGGTTGCACTCCACGCGGATGGCTTGTCGTTCTGGTCCCAGGAGCGGACTTTCCAATAGACGCGCGTGCCTGCGGCGAGCGGGGCAGCGGCAAAGCGGATGTGGGGTTCGCGGGTGGTCGCCGTTTTCCCGGAGTCCCACAAATCGCCTTGGTCCTTGGCGAGGCGCTCCGCGCTGCTGGCGACGAGGATTCGCCATGCGGTCTGGCGCGCGCCGCGGGTGTCCGACTCGACGCGCCATGTGAGCCGCGGCGCGGCGGTGGCGGCGAGCGGGTTTTCCATGCCGTCGCAGCGCAGGTCCACGGGAACCAGACCCGCAAAGGCATGGCTGCTGGTGAGGGCGAGCATCAGGCAGGAAATGCGTTTGAGTTTGGGGAAATACATGGGTGTGGCGGGATGATACGAGTGACGGGAAATGGATTTTTCCCGGCGAATCGGGGACAGATGTCTATCGGCGGGAGCCGACGACAACAAAGATGCCAAGCCCAGCACCAGGAATTTTCGATCTTCCGCCAACGCGGCGGCGGAGCGGACAAGGTGCTGGAGCGCGGCCAAAGTCATGGGAGTCAGGATCCGGCCGGCAGCGGCAAGCCGAGAAATGGCGAGCAGGACCGGATACCGCTGTTCTCACTTGCCCGGCACGATCCAGATGTTGCGGAAGACGACGGGGTCGTTGTGGTTCTGGATGAACACCGGGCCTTCCGGAGATGCAAGCGGACTGTTGATGGGTGCCGCGGTGGTGAAGTCCTTGGGAAGTTCGAGGTCTTCGTGGACGAGCACGCCGTTGAGCTTCACGGTGATGCGCGACCAGGCGGTGCGCTTGCCGTTTTCATCGAACTTCGCTGCGGTGAACTTGACATCGTAGGTCTGCCACGCGAGTGGCGGCAGGCACATGTTGAGTCGTGGTTTGGAGATGGAATAAATCCCGCCGCATTCGTTGTCGCGGCCTTCGAGCCCGAATGAATCGAGGACCTGCGTTTCCCAGCGGCCGCTGTGATAGACGCCGCTGTTGCCACGCCCCTGGCCGCGGGCCCCGGGCATGTAGGGCGTGCGGAATTCGAGATGCAATGTGTAATCTCCGAAGAGCTGCTTGCTGGTGGCTCCGGTGGAAAGCAGCAGGCCGTTTTCCATTCTGCCATTCTGCCAGGCGTCGGTGGAACTGCCGTCGAACAGGACGATCGCGTCCTTGGGCGGCTTTGCGCCGAGCGTGGGGCTTTGGCGCAAGTTGCGCGGAATGATGAGCTCGTCCTGACCGGGACGAACAAGCGCGAGGGACTCGCCGGAGGAGAGGGTGGCCGACATGTCGCCTCCGGTGAGCACGACGTTCCCGCCCTCGCGTTTTCCAGAGAGCGAATGGCGCGGTTTTTCCGGGGACCATCCGTGGCCGGGCAATCCGCCAGTCAGCACCTTGGCCTCGAATTTGCCTTCGCCGAGCGCGATGACCTGCACGCCGACGCCGGCCTCGGTGCCACCATATTCGCCTTGGATGGCGAAATCCGGATCCTCGCGCAGCGCGGCCTCGGGATCGGTCCATGTCTTGTGGGGAACTTTCCCCGGCGCGGCTGTTAGAGGGCCGGCGGCGAACACCAAGGCGGCGAGCAGTGCGTTTTTCATGATATGGGCAATGAATGAAGACCGGGGTGAATCAGGCTTTGTTCCACAGATCCGCGCCGATGTTCCAGCCCTCGCGGGCGGGCTCCCTGACGAAGGCGTTGAGTTCCGGGTGATTGGTGATTTTCCCTTCCCTGGCGTCCCACTCGATGCGGGTGTTGAAGCGCTGGGCGATCACGCCTAACAGGATGATCTCGGTGAGATTGGCGGCAACCTTGAAATTCGAGCCCGGTTCCGGTCCCTCGCCCTTGATCGCGCGGAGCCACTCGCGGAACGGCCCGCCGGCGACGCGCGGGATGGTTTCCTCCGGCGGGTTGGCCTGCCATTGCTTGCGCAGTTCGTTCGGCAAAATGAGCGGCGCGCCGGCGTGCGTGCCACAGCCCAACAGACCCTTGCTGCCAACCATCCAGCAGGCGCGGCCGAGATGGGCGGCGTGTTCCGCGCCGAAGGCGTCGATGCGGCCGACCTTGCTCCAGTCCTGCGGGCCGTCGAACCAATCGAGATTCACCGGCCCGCGGTTTCCCTTGGCGGGAAAATGGAAACGGACGTGGCTGGACGCCGGGATCACGCCGTCGAGCGATTTTTCGCGCTGCACGCATTCGACGACGGTCGGCGGATCGAGATCGAGCGCCCACACCGGGGTGTCGAGCGTGTGGCAGCCGAAGTCGCCAAGCATGCCGAGGCCGAAGTCATAGAACGACCGCCATTTCTTCGGCGTGTAATCCTGATAGAAATCGCGCTTCGCCGCCGGTCCGAGCCACAGGTCCCAGGACAGCCCGTCGGGCACCGGCGAGGACGGCGGCGGCATGGTCCGCGGGTTGGCGAAGTGGTCGTTGCCCATCTGGGGTCCGTCGTTGCGGCAGTAAACCTGGGCGACATCACCGATCACTCCGGCTCGCACGGCTTCCACGGATTGGCGGATGCCGTCGCCGGCGTGGCCTTGGTTGCCCATCTGGGTGACCACCTGGTATTTCTCCCTGGCCTTCACCAGCGTGCGGCATTGCCAGATATCATGGGTGAGCGGCTTCTGGGTGTAAACATGGATGCCGCGCTCCATCGCCATCAGCGTGGCCGCGAAGTGCGTATGGTCCGGAGTGGAAACCACCACCGCGTCGATCTCCTTGTGCATCTTGTCGAGCATGACGCGGAAGTCGTCGAAGAACGGCTGGGTGGTGCGCCATGCCTTCATGTTTTCCGCGGCGAGGTTGCGGTCCACATCGCAGAACGCGACGAGGTTTTCCTCCGAACATCCCTGCTGGTAGGGCTGGCGGGCGATCCATCCGCCAGAGCCGATGAAGGCGATGTTGATCTTGCCGTTGGCGGACTTGCCCGGCTTGCCGATGGCGAAGCGCGGAAACACCGTGCTGGCGGCGACTCCGGTGGCGGTGGTGAGGAAAGTCCTGCGATTCATGATGATGATTGGAAAACCGTGTTTTCGGGAAGGAAACTACCGGACCCATTGCGTGTCACGTCCTGAATCCACGTTTTTTCAGCGGCTGCTGATTTCTTGATCCATTGCGAAACCACGTTGATGCATTGAGCGCCGGAGTTGATCCAAGGCTGAAAAGTCCGCGGTTTTGATCCGTAGGGGAAAAGTCATGTTCCGGCTCCTATTTTTCTCAGCTCTCGTTCTGGCACTGGGCGCATCCCTGGCGATTGGCGCGCCGGCACCGGAAGCATCCGGCATTGCCGCGCGCCTCCAAGCCGCCCGGGCCGCCTTGGCCGCGAACGGCGCGAATCCGCGCGAGGCATGGCAAATGTTCGCCCACGAGCACCCGGTGGCGGCGGACTGGGCGGCGCAGGACCTGGGGAACAAGGCGGCGGATTTGCTGATCGATGACCGCGCCGGGAAAGCGCTGGCCATGCTCGCGGATGCGGTGGGGCTCGCGGACGGCGACCGCAATGACGAAACGAGGCTGTGGAGCCAATACCTCGCGAAGCGAACGGAGCGGCGCGACGGACTGCTGAAACCACTGCTGGAAACATGGATTCCGCTGGTTTTCACCGAGGCCCACGCGTTCAGAATGAGTTTCATCGGCTACACCGAGGGCTTGTCGGATGCGAGGGCCGAGCGGTTTTTCCAACCCGGCACGCGGCTTGTGAGACTCGATTTCGCGCAGGGTTCCTCCTTCGGGACGCCGCGCGTGCTGATCGACGACCCGCATGGGATGATGCGCGATGTCGATGTTTCCTTCGATCTCCAGCGCGTGATGTTCGCGTGGAAGAAATCCGACCGGCTGGATGATTATCATATTTATGAACATGACCTCGCAACGGGTTCCACGCGGCAGCTCACCCGGGGCCTGGGACGCGCGGATTACGAACCGATCTATCTTCCAAACGGCGAGATCATTTTCGCCTCCACCCGCCCGGAACAGAGCGTGCCGTGCTGGTGGACGGAAATCAGCAACCTTTACCGCGCGGATGCCGGCGGCAACGGCCTGCGACGGCTTGCCATCGATCAGGTGCACACACTCTATCCGCAATTGATGGGCTGCGGGCGCATCACCTACACGCGCTGGGACTACAACGACCGCGGTCAGAACTTCCCGCATCCGCTGTTCTCCATGATCCCTGACGGACGCGACCAGCGGGCATTTTATGGAGCGAACTCGTGGTTTCCGAATTCCCTGCTGCATGCGCGCGGGATTCCGGGTTCACACGAGGTGGTGGCCGTGGCCGCCGGCCATCATACGAAACAACAGGGAAAACTCGTCGTCATCGACAATCAACAAGGACGCGATGAGGGGGCGGGCATGCGTTTCATCGCCCCGAATCGGGAAGTGCCTTACGAACGCGTGGACAGAGCCATGCAGGAGGGTGATTTGTTCCGCTATCCCTATCCACTCGGCGGCGGCGGGTTTCTGGTCAGTTTGCAGCCGGAGCATGGCGTGCCGGGCTTTGGTTTGTATTGGGTGCATGAGGACGGCTCGCGCGAGTTGCTGCATGCATCAAGCGACCTCGGTGTCGGACGCATGGTGCCCGCGGGGCACCGGCCGCCGGTGAAGGCATTGGCGGAGGAAATCGATTTCCAATCCGCAACCGCCACCTATCACGTGCGCGATGTCTATCAGGGCACTGGACTGGCCGGCGTGGCGCGTGGCGAGGCGAAATGGATCCGCGTGGTGCGCCTCGACTACCGGGCCGCCGGCGTGGGCAAGACCCACAACCGCGGCGAGGACGGCGGGTCGATCAACAGCGCGCCGGTGGCCCTGGCCAACGCGAGCTGGGACGTGAAGGAAATCCTCGGCGACGTGGAGATCCATCCGGACGGCTCGGCGCTCTTCGAGGTGCCCTCCATGGAATCGATCTATCTGCAGGTGCTCGATGCGAAAGGCCGTGTGATCCAGACGACGCGCAGTTGGGACACCCTGCGTCCCCGCGAGACCAAGGGCTGTGCCGGCTGCCACGACAAAACCAACGGCAACGCCCACCCCTATCATGACGAATCCACCATGGCATGGAAACACGGACCGCAGAAGCTGCGGCATCCGTTTCATGAAGAGCCGGGTGGTTTCAGCTTCCACCGCATCATCCAGCCGATCCTCGATTCCAAGTGCGTTTCATGCCACGACGGATCGGACGGGCTCATGGACCTCCGCGGCATCGCCAACGAAAGCAAGGGCATCAACCAGCGCGCGTGGACGACCTCCTACCTGAACCTCACCGCGGCGAAGCGCGATGAGCGGAACGGCAACTGGATCGGCGACCCCGAAGGCGCATGGGTCCGCTGGATCCACAAGCAATCGCGCCCCACCGAGCTGCCACCCTACCACAGCGGCGCGGCGCGCAGCCCGCTCATGAAGCTGTTGGAAAACGGCCATTACGACGTGAAACTCGACCAAAGCGAAATGTTCAAACTCGCCTCATGGATCGATCTGCTGGTGCCCTTTTCCGGCGACTACCGCGAGGGCGGCATCTGGAGCCCGCGCGACCATGCCTATTATAACTATTACGAGACCAAGCGCGCCAGACACAAGGAGGAGGAAAAACAATCGGTGCTGGAATGGCTGGACCGAATCAGGCGCGAGGGCGACTCCGCCCCACCCGGTCCTCTCGACGCCAGCTACCGCATCGTGACGGCGCGCACTCCGCTGGAGACGTCAGACAACGCCACCCGCAGCTTGCCAGCGGAGCACACGACCGTGATGACCGACCGCCTGCGGCTTCGGGCCGGCGGAAATGTGCAAATCAAAATCCGCGGGACGGTGAAGGGTGAGGTGATCGCGGACGCGCGCCTCGGACCCGGAAAAGGGGAAATCGATCTGCCGCTGAAAGCTCCCACGCGCTCCGACCGCATCGTCATCGAAACCGTGCCTGCATCCGCGCCGCTGGAACTCACCGGGCTCCACGGGGTCACCATCGGGGAAATTCCGACGGTCGATGGCTATCACCCGTTCCTGGGTGACGAATTGCGCTGAAGCGGCGGGCGGTCCGGTTGCCCGCTCCAAATCCTTCTTGCCTGACATCGGATTTACCCGAAGTCTCCGCGCCCATTCATGGAGCGCCTGCGTGCGCGAATCGCGCGGCATCGCACAATCGCTCCCGATCCGCCATTTCCAGTTGATGCGATACGCCACCCTCTCCCAATCCTGGTTTTCCAATCTCCGCGGCGATTTGCTCGCCGGCATCGTCGTCGCGCTAGCGCTGATCCCCGAGGCGATCGCGTTTTCGATCATCGCCGGCGTCGATCCGAAAGTCGGGCTCTACGCCTCGTTCTGCATCGCGGTGGTGATCGCCTTCACCGGCGGACGTCCCGGCATGATCTCCGCCGCCACCGGCGCGATGGCCTTGCTGATGGTGGACCTGGTGAAAGACCACGGTTTGCAATACCTGCTCGCCGCCACGCTGCTCACCGGAGTGATCCAGATCGTCCTGGGCCTGCTCAAGGTGGGCAACCTGATGCGTTTCGTTTCCAAGGCGGTGATGACCGGCTTTGTCAACGCGCTCGCCATCCTCATCTTCCTCGCCCAACTGCCGGAGTTGAACCTCAAGCTCGATGGCGTGAGCTGGATCACCTACGCGATGGTCGCCGGCGGACTGGCGATCATCTATCTGCTGCCGCGCGTCACCAAGGCGGTACCCTCGCCGCTGGTCTGCATCGTCGTGATGACGGTGCTTGCCGTGGCGATGAATCTCGACATCCGCCGCGTCGGCGATCTCGGCCAGCTGCCGGACACGCTGCCGGTCTTCCTGTGGCCGCAGGTGCCGCTCAATTTGGAAACACTCTCGATCATTTTCCCGGTCTCGATCAGCCTCGCGGTGGTGGGTTTGCTTGAGTCATTGATGACCGCGCAGATCGTCGATGAACTCACCGACACCCCCAGCGAAAAGAACCGCGAGGCGCGCGGCCAGGGCATCGCCAACATCGTTGCGGGAATGTTCGGCGGGATGGCCGGTTGCGCGATGATCGGACAATCGGTCATCAACGTGAAATCCGGCGGCCGCACGCGGCTTTCCACCCTAACAGCAGGTGTGGTGCTGCTGCTTCTGCTACTCCTGTTGAATGATCAGGTCGCGCTCATCCCGATGCCCGCAATGGTGGCGGTGATGATCATGGTATCGATCG